>JAKPJF010000014.1 GCA_029554345.1 Spirochaetota bacterium
TGTCAGAGTCAATTCGGTATGTTTTGACCGTGATGGAGTAATGTATGCTCTTGATCATGCAGCTGAGTCAGTCGAAGTTATGATTCCTCTCCGAAAGCGATATTCTAATCTTGATATAGAAATTTCTTCCATTGATACTTCGAACTTTCCGTCTGTTGCCGTTTACTTGAATATCCGCAACCGTGACGGTTCTCCTGTATATTCTCTTTCAAAAGATAATTTTGTCGTAAAAGAAGACAATGCCCGAATGAAGAGCTTTTATACAGATTATTTTTCATCCGTTAAGAAAAGAGCCAAGACCGTTCTGTGTGTTGACAGATCATCTTCAATGCAGCAGTATCACGAGGAGATTTTGTGGGTATCCGATATATTTTTACGCGAAATGAAGAAAGACGATAAACTTAAGGTTGTTTCATTCAATTCTGATATCTCGGTTTCCAATGATTTTGACTGGAGCAGGCTCCGCGCATTAAGAGCTCTCAGGCAGAAAGATTATGCTGAAGGCAAAAATATCGGTAAAGCTCTTTATAATTCAATCGATGATCTTGTTGATGATGAACACAGACGTTCGGTAATTTTTATTACAGACGGAAAAACATCAGATGATTCTTTTTCGAAATACAGCATTTCAAAAATAATAAATTATGCGAGAAATCATTTTATTAATATAAATGTAATAAGTTTTGAGGCACCTTCTGATGAAATCAGAAATATTGCAGAAGCTACGGGCGGTAAGATAATCGCCGCGAACAGACCGGATCTTGTCAAAAAGCTCTATTCTGATATAAAAAATTCTGAAGAATACCGATATGCACTTGTTTATGATACATATAAAAGTTCCAAGAAATTCAAAAACTGGTGGTCGGATATCAGAATTGAAGTTGATGTGAACGGGCAGAGCGGAACAGAATGGGGCGGCTATTTTGTTCCTTAATTAATCGTGATTATTGTTAAATAGTACTGCGGTTTTCTTTTATAAATTCTATCGCCTTATCCCATTGTTTCCCGGAACCTGTTTCATAACCCGAGTCCGGATATACTTCAGCTGTTTTGTCTGCGATTACATGATTAAAAAGGGCAAATGCAGCCTGAGCGGGGTTTTGTGTATCTTTCAATCCGACAATCATCTGAATAGGTACTGATATTTTATCAGCGAAATTGAGTGAATCAAAATATGTAAGATTCTTTTTGACTGCAGATTTATCTTTCTGGGATGCAATACCCCTGTTAATTTCAGTGCTGATGTCGCTTTTTGAATGATTCTGGCTGAAAGACAAGTAACAGAGTGCAGGTGCGTCTATAGAAATAATTTTTATCCGTTTTGAATATGAAGCAGCGAATAAAGCGCATGCGGCACCTAGACCCCTGCCTATTACTGCGATATTTGAGCAGTTTATTTTTCTGTTAAGTCTTAAAAAATCAATTGATCTAAGCGCATCAAGGTATAATCCCTTTAAATAATATCTGCTTTTATCGTGAATATTTTCAGCAAGAAAATTCGGAGTAAGGATTTCTCCTTTTGTTTGAGGCTTTTCTGCCGGGTCGTGTTTCTCAATATGCTGGTGGTTTCTGAGCGTTATGAATAGATAAGAAAATGCCTGATCCAGTTTGAAATTATTATAAAAATCTTTTGAGTTATAATCGTGAAAAATGATAATAGGGAAAGAATCGGAATTCCCTGAAGGTAGGCATAGACGTCCCTCTATTGTTGCTTTAAAAATACTTTTAAAGCTGATGTCGAAACAATCAAAATCTTTCACATGTTTTTTTGATGGTTTTGTCTGACCTTCTAAAGGTATGGTTTTGAGTTCATCGATTGATTTATCCCAAAATGAATCAAAATCGCCCAATCTGTCGAATTGAGGGAGGTTTAAGAAATATTTGTCGAAAAGTGCAGGCATATCAGTTTTGCAGCTCGTATAAAATTCTATAATTGTATTTTAGTAGAAGATAAATGAAAACAAGGATAAAAGTTATCAGAATTAAAACGGATAAAAATGCCGCAAGTGCCGAGAAGACGCGTTTTGAGAAATCAACTACAGCCTGAATGATGCTAACGGAAGACTTTCTGTAATAATTGATTATTCTGAATAAAGAATAAATTACAAAAAAAAGCACAAGAGCAAGTGTTATCAGAACAAATAGTCTGTTGAAGCTTTCTTTATTGTTTAATGCGAAGACAGTAAAAGGAAAACTTACCGCATCCATTATTGCCGTCGAAAGCAGTGTCGATACCGCAATGAACAGAAAAAGGTAGGCAAACTCCTTGAACTTTTCCCATGGGTTTCTCTGTTCGAAGCTATTTTTCATCCGATGGATTTTCCTTGCTGTTGTCTTTGGAATTTTCAGCTTTGTCTTTTGTATCTTTTCCCGTCTTTTCATCAAGAACTTTTTTATAATCGACTCCAAGTTCTTTAAGGGCGCTGATAGCTTCTGACTGGACTTTCGTGCTCGGATCAAATTCAGCTTTATATTTGAGAATATCAATTGCCCGACTATCCTTTAATTCTTTCAGAAGCTTGATAGCCTGAATCCTGACTCCCGTGTTGTCGCTTCTAAGCGAATCTTCGAGTTTATCATATGCTGAAGTGTCGCCAAGTTTTACCAGTGATGTTACTGAATACATGTACAAGGGATAGAAACGCTTTTTCTTTTCAAACGGGTACGTTTCGATTTCGCGGATTACCTCAGAAATTGCAGGAGCGGCATCTTTTCTTTCAAGCTTTGATATCGAATTTACGGCATATCCTCTAATGTCGATGTCTTCATTCGCATCTTTGAATATTTCCAGAAGAAAATCATAAGATTCCGGAGATTTGATTTTTCCAAGAAAAATTAAAAGAGATAGACGGTAAGATTTGGTTGTTGTGTTGTTGGTAAATTTTTCTTTTGCAAAAGGAAAAAGCTCAACTGCTTTAAATTCCGCAAGAGTTTCAATAAGTGCTGTTGTAAAGTTCGAATCAACGGTAAAATCAGCCGTTTTTAATTTTTCAGAAAGAAGATCTTTCTTCTGCACTGCACCAATGTCTTTAAGCGCATATACGGCGCCTATTCGCACATCTTCGGATGCGTTATTGAGCTGAACGGCAATATTGTCAGCTGCAGCTGTTATTTTAAGTTCTCCCGCAACACTTAGAGCTTTTACCATAACACCGACATCGCTTTCTTTTGCCAAAAGATCAATGAGCATTTTTTCGAGCAGGATTTTCTTTGAACTGTCTTTAACTGTCGGGATGAAATCAACAGCCTGTTTTCTTTCCTGGTTAATTCCGTACTTAATGGTTTTTTCAATCCATTCTGCTTTTTTTATGTCGGCTTCCTTGAGTTTCGCTTCGCGTTCAGCTTCTTTCTGTTTACGAATATTTTCTTTTTCTTCAGGCGTCATTTCCTTTTTTGCAGGTTCTTTTTTAGCAGCTGCTGCAGGTGCTTTAGTTTCCTTTTCTGCAGCTTTTGTTTCTGCTGCATTAGATTTTACGGCGGATTCGGGTTTTTTCTGCTGGGCGGATGCCGTAGAAAAAAGTAATGCTGAAAAAGATAAGCAAATAATGCATCTGAATAAGTTCATTTAATCACCTTCGGAAAATACGGATAAATGCTTCTCGCTTCAATTTAATTTGGTTTGTTTTTTCAATCCGTCAAGTCAAAAAGAGCTCTAAAAATGAGTTTACGAATTATCCTTATTTTGAAGAATGTCAATTTCAACATTGTCATTACATTGTCTGCCGCAAAAATAATTATGGAGAATTATATGAAATTAAACGAAAAACAGTATGAAACACTTGTTAAAATGCTTTATCTTGCGAACTGGGTTGTAGAAGAAAGTTCAGAAGATCCAAACAGCGATTATTCAGCTCTCGAACAGCATATTCTGTCTATGGCTAAGGAATACGGATTTGATAAAAATGTTATATTTGATGAAGAATCTAAGTTGAGCTATCTGAGTGAAGAATATGAAGAATCAACAGATTTGTTTGATATCATTGACGGATATGAGTCGGAGCTTATAAATAATACTCTTGCTCTTCATTTTGCCGAAGCTGAAGTAGACGAGAAATTCCCGTCGCTTGAAGGCGAAGAATTTGATGAAAAGGCCGATGAGCTTTCTGACAAATATTATGAGAAATTTCAGAAGGAAGGACTTGATATTCTTCGTTTGAAATGACAGAATAATTCATAATTTCTTCATATTTTCAAAATAATAATCTAACACATGCTCCTTATTTTTGCGTCGAAGAAAAAAAATAAGGAGCAAATTATGAAGAAAGTTCTTCTACTTGCATTATCCGGATTGGTACTTTCAACCGGACTTTTCTCACAGAATGTATCGGTTGACGGAGCCATTCCGTCCTATTCAAAGAAATCCGGAATCTCCGGAAGTCTAAACTCAATCGGTTCGGATTCTCTTATAAATCTTATGGCTTTCTGGAGTGAAGGTTTTAAGAAGAGTTATCCGGGAGTGAAATTTCAGATCGAAGGTAAAGGATCTTCGACTGCGCCTCCGGCATTGATTGAAGGTTCCGCTCAGTTCGGTCCTATGTCAAGAAAGATGAAATCGTCAGAAATTGAAGCTTTCGTAAAAAAGTACGGATACAAACCAACTGAAATCGTCGTTGCAATTGATACGCTTGCTGTATTTGTAAGCAAAGACAATCCGTTAAAATCGCTTTCACTTCCTCAGATTGACGCGATTTTCTCTAAAACAAGAAACAGTAAATATGCCAAAGAAATTACTCTTTGGAATCAAATCGGACTTTCAGGCGCATACAGCAATAAACCTATATCGCTTTATGGAAGAAATTCCGCATCCGGAACTTACGGTTATTTTAAAGAGCATGCGCTTTATAAAGGCGACTTTAAAAACACCGTAAAAGAACAGCCGGGAAGCGCCTCTGTGGTACAGGGTGTTGAAAAAGACAAATTTGCAATCGGCTATTCAGGTTTTGGGTACAAGACCAGCGGAGTTAAAGCTATTGCGATTGCGCCGACCGAAGGTGCTGCTGCTGTTGAAGCAACATACGCTAATGCCCTAAGCGGGAAATATCCGCTTTCAAGACATCTTTATATTTATGTAAACAAGGCTCCGGGTAAAGCTGTTGATCCTGCAGTAAAAGAGTTCATAGCTTACATTCTGAGTAAAGAAGGTCAGGAGATCGTTGTAAAAGACGGTTACTTTCCTCTAACTGCCAATATGGCAAAACAGCAGCTGGATAAATTGAAATGATGCGATCTGCTAAAAAAGAGCTTATCAACAAAACCGCCCGTGCGTTATTCGCCGCGGGCGGCGTTTCAGTTCTAATTGTAATTATACTAATACTTATTTTTCTTTTTAAAGAAACCATACCGGTATTTTCCGGTGCAGAAATTACAGGAAAAAATTCGATTTCGGTTTCGAGTAAGATAATCGGTGCTTCAATCTCGGAGAGAGGAAACCTTATATCTTATGTTTTTCAGGGAGGCCTTTCGCTGGTTGACCGGAACGGCGCAAATATTAACAGGTTTGATCTGCCTGAAAAAATTCTTTCTGCGGAATTTAAAAAGAATACTCTACTTGTTGCTGATGCCGATAAAATATATCTTTATGATTACAGATATGTTTCTGACGGCTCGGCTTCACTTGATTCAAATGCCGAACTGATTTCCTTGTTTCAGTGTCCAATGCCGAAAGGAATGAAAACGGCTGTAGTTTCATCAAAAGATGATACTTCAGTTGATATAATTTATTACGGTGATAAACGCATTCAGCTTATTAAATATTCTCTAGGCGGAAATATCGAACAGGTTAAAATAGATACGGAAATTTTATCGGTTATAAAATCCGCTGAAGTTTATTTTGACGGATCATTGATAGCCGTTTCTGAAGACGGAAGAATATATGTTATAGATGAAAGCGGTAATGTAAGTGATGTTCTAAAGGAAGACGGAATAAGCGCCTTCGGAATGCTCACAGGAAAAAGAGGTTTCGTTGTCGCTGATTTAAGCGGTAATATATCTGTATTTTCAAGTTCAAACAGAGAAGGCTCATCGAGTTTTCATAAAATTCATAAAATAGAATCTTCAGGGAAAAAGGTAACATCTATTTTCCTGTCTGATAAAGATAGAACTTTTGCAGTCATTTATGAAGACGGATCAATGAGACTGTATTATTCAACGACAGAAAAGCTTCTGCTTGAAATAAATGACATAAACGGAAATATGCTTATCAGCGGAAACGGCAAGAATCTTTTAAGCTATGGTTCCAAACTTCATTTGTATGATATAAAAAATAATCATCCTGATATAAGTTTCAAAGCGCTATTCGGAAAAATATGGTATGAAGGATATTCCGAACCGGCATATGTCTGGCAGTCGACAGGCGGGGCTGATGATTTTGAACCTAAGTATTCACTGATGCCTCTTATTTTCGGAACAGTAAAGGGTTCTCTTTTTGCTTTATTATTCGCAGTGCCTCTCGCTTTGTGCGGCGCTCTATTCATGAATCAGTTTATGCATCCGGATCTTCAGAGGCTTATTAAACCTGCAGTCGAAATTATGGCAGGTCTTCCGAGTGTTATCATAGGATTTCTCGGCGGTTTGTGGCTTGCTCCGGTACTTGAACAGTATTTGCCTGGAATACTTCTCGGTTTAGTTATTACTCCTGTTGCGGTTATCTTCGCAGGTCATCTTGTTGAGAAATTTTTTACCAGAAGCGGCGGAGAAATTTACGGAAAAGAAATATTCATTATACTGCCTGTCATTGTTCTTGTTTTTGGAACTTCGATAATGTTTTCAAATGAAATAAGTACGGTTGTTTTTAACGGTGATTTTAAAGACTTTTTTTTCACCAAAACCGGAACGCCATATGACCAGAGAAATGCTATTGTTGTAGGTTTCGCCATGGGCTTCGCTGTAATTCCGGTTATTTTTTCTCTGGCAGAAGATGCTTTGTCTTTTGTTCCGAGAGAAATTATTGCCGGCTCGCTTGCATTAGGTCTTTCACGATGGCAGACAGTCAGCGGAGTAGTTTTAAAAGCAGCTAAAAGCGGAATAGTTTCTGCGGTTATGATAGGCTTCGGGCGTGCAGTAGGTGAAACGATGATTGTTTTGATGGCTACCGGAAATACGCCGCTGATGTCGCTTTCGCCATTTAACGGATTCAGGACACTAAGCGCCAATATTGCTGTTGAACTGCCTGAAACCGCTGTCGGAAGCTCACCTTATAGAATACTTTTTCTGTCGGCATTGATATTGTTTATTTTTACATTTGCGATAAATATTCTTACAGGATTTATCCGCGGAAATATGAGGAAGGAATCCAAATGAAACTGGAAAAGACATATACCTATCTTCTTGCCTTTTCGATGCTTTGCATAATACTGATGGTTCTTGGAATCTTTACGATTGTTGCGATGAACGGTCTTCCGTATTTTTGGCTGAAAAATGTTGCAAAAGTTGAGATGACTGACGGTAAAGTATATTACGGTGAGATAGCGGGTGTAAATCCAAAAGCTGAAAACGGCAGTGAAACTAAACTAAAAGTCGGAAACAGGAAAATTTACGGTCAGGACTTTCTCCGGATAAAAGATTCAGAAATCAAATCAGTATCATATCCGAAAGAAATAATCATGCTCGAGCGCGATGAATGGGGAAATGCCTATGGTATTATTTCTGATATCGGCGGTAAGGAATTTGATAATATACATTCTTCGGTAATGGAAGATAAAAAAGAAATTATGAGCCTTGAGAAAGGCAGACTCCTTTCTATAAACGAGGAAATATCTAAATTAAATCACAGGATTACGAAGAAAAGTGAAACCGGATTAGAGGAGAAACTTGAGAAATTGAAAACTGAGTCAGCGGTTATTGAAACTGACTTAAACTCAAAAAGAGAACAGGCATTAATAAAAACATTTTCTCTCGTTTTAGCAGACGGTCAGATTGATGAATTGAAGTATTATGATATTGTAAAAAAATATCAGCCGAATGATGTCTCTTTAGCCGGTAAAATATGGATCTCAGTAAAAGGGTTTTTTGAATTTATATTTGCTGACCCGCGCGAGTCGAATACCGAGGGAGGAATTTTCCCGGCGATTTTCGGAACAGTAATACTTGTAATTCTTATGAGCATATTTGTTTTCCCGCTTGGAGTAATTGCGGCAGTGTTCTTGAGTGAATATGCAAAAGAAGGATTTCTTGTTAAGCTTATAAGAAATACTATCTATAACCTTGCAGGTGTTCCTTCGATAGTATATGGTGTTTTCGGTCTCGGCTTTTTTGTATACGCGATGGGGGGAAGTATAGACAGAATTTTTTTCAGTGATTATCTTCCATCACCGACATTCGGAACAGGCGGAATAATTTGGGGAGCATTAACGCTGGCGGTTCTGACTCTGCCGGTTGTGATAGTTGCATCGCTTGAAGGGTTAAAATCTGTTCCTCATATGTACCGCGAAGGATCATACTCTCTTGGTTCTACAAAATGGGAAGTAATAAAAGATGTAGTTATTCCAAATGCTATGCCTGGAATGCTAACAGGACTGATTCTTGCAATTTCAAGGGCTGCCGGTGAGGTTGCACCTCTAATGATGACCGGTGTTGTAAAAAGCGCTGTTGCTCTTCCGTTTGATTCAAGTTTCCCGTTCATACATCTCGACAGGAAGTTCATGCATCTAGGATTTCATATATATGATGTCGGGTTTCAGTCCCCTAATATTGAAGCTGCCAGAGGAGTTGTGTTTAATACAACACTGATTCTTCTTATAATAGTTTTCGCACTTAATCTGACTGCTATACTAATAAGAAACAGAATAAGAAATAAATTGTCCAGAAGCGGAGTTTAAAATGTCAAAAGATAGATTTTCAGCAAACAACGAAATCGCAAGCCCGGTAATTGAGGTTTCAAATTTTGATTTTTATTATGGATCGGTTAAATCTCTAAATTCGGTAAATATGAAAATTAAGCCGAAGACGACTACCGCATTCATAGGACCGAGCGGATGCGGTAAATCTACGCTTCTGCGGAATTTTAACAGAATGAATGATCTGATTGAAGGAACAAAAAATGAAGGAGATATTCTTCTTCATGGCGAAAGCATATACAGAAAGGATTTAAACGTAACTGAACTTAGAAGTAAAGTCGGAATGGTTTTTCAGAAGTCGAATCCGTTTCCGATGACGATATTTGAAAATATTGCATATGCACCTTTAAAAAAAGGAATAAAAAAGAGATCTTCGGATTTAACAGATCTTGTTGAAGAATCGCTCCGCGGTGCCGCGTTATGGGATGAAGTTAAAGATAAGCTTCATAAGAGCGCTCTTGGTCTTTCAGGCGGACAGCAGCAGAGGCTTTGTATTGCAAGAGTTCTTGCGATGAAACCGGAAATCATTCTTATGGATGAACCGTGTTCAGCTCTCGATCCGATTTCAACAATGAAAATAGAGAATCTTATAGCGGAAATTGAAAAAGATTACACCATTGTTATCGTTACACATAATATGCAGCAGGCTGCAAGAGTTTCATCTTATACTGCGTTTATGTATGTAGGTGAACTTATTGAATACAATTCGACAACGGATCTATTTTCAAATCCTGTTATGAAGCAGACTGAGGATTATATTACCGGAAGATTCGGCTGATTTCAGCCGGTCATCCTGTAATGTAAAATTCACTTTTAGTAGTAAGGTTTATGTGAGAGCTGACCTGTGAGAGATTAAAAATAGACTGGGTTTCTGCCGTGGCTCCATAACAGCCGAAACGTATTTTTGCCTTCGATGCAATATTTGAAGCACGTAGAAGGGAGCTTATTCCTGAAGAATCTATATATCTCAGATTCTCAAGATTTATTCCTATCGCAACAGGATTTCTTTCCGCAATATCTTTAAAAACTATATCGAAACGCTTTGCAGTCGTAATCTCAAGCTTGCCGGTAAGGGAAATCTCTTCAATCGGTCCAATTTTTGATAAGTCTATCTTTAGCATAACTTATAATGCATCTTTTGATGAAATAGTCAATAATCTTATTATGAGTATTTGAAAAAAATTAATTCAAACTCATAAAAAAGCGGATTTCTTTTAGTTTATCTGTTTGTATAGTTATTTTTTCTGTTGACGTATCGGTATTAATTAAACGTATTCTATATATCCCGTTTGAGAGTCTTTGAAAAGGTGCGTCGGAATTTTTAAATTCAATTTTTTCATTTTTTAATATATTCCAGTCTTTATCGAAATTTCTGTAAATTTCAGAGAAAACGAATTTTTTACCGGTAAGATTTTCTGCGCTTACTCCGCGATCAAGAACAAAAAATGTCATAAGATTTCTTTCTTTTGTTAAAGATATTCTTGAAGTAAGAATAATTTTAAGAGACAAACTGTCAATATCGCTTTTAAGTTCAAAAAAAATCTGCATTGAACGGCTTTTTTCAATAAGATCGGCACTCTGTTCCACAGTTCCGATACTGAATGATTTATCTTCCAATATCGGTTTAATATTCTTTTCAACATTATTGGAGGAACATGACAATAGAAAGAGAAGTGAAAGAGCTATCTTTTTCATTTTCTACTTTTGCTTTTTATCAGAACAAAATCAATTCTCATCAGTACTGTGTTAACTGCTGATACTTTGACTTTGACGGCGTCTCCTATCGTATATTTTCTTCCTGTGCGTTTTCCTTTAGCCGCATATTCATCTTCAATAAAATAATAAAAATCATCTGACATATTTCTGAACGGAACCATTCCTTCAACAGGCTTATCATTCAGTAAGATATAAATCCCGAATTTGCTGACACCGCTGATGATGCCGTCAAATTCTCTGCCGATGCTGTTTTTCATTAAACGGGTTGATTTAAGCTTAAAAAGATCACGTTCTGCTTTTTGAGCAATTCTTTCCAGTTTCGAGGAAGAATCACCGATAAAATAAAGTTTTTTATCGGTATAAGGACTTTCAGCTCTGTCAATATATGATTTTATCGCCCGGTGAACTATCAGATCCGGATAGCGGCGTATCGGAGAAGTGAAGTGGGTGTAGTCTGTAAATCCAAGTCCGAAGTGTCCTTCCGGCTTTTCACTGTAAACAGCCTGCATCATTGATTTTAATACGACGAAGTTGATGACATGCTCGTTAGGCAGATTTTTTACCTTATCTAGTACATTCTGGATTGAAATTCCCAGAGACCCCTTTTCAAATCTGAAATTAACATTGAAGGAGGCTAAAAACTTTTTCATCGCATAGAGTTTTTCGGTGCTTGTTTTCTCATGCACCCTGTAGAGTGCAGGAACTTTGTTCTTTCTCAGTAAATGCGCCGCAGCCTCGTTTGCGCTAAGCATGGATTCTTCAACTATTGAATGAGCGCTTAAACGTTCCGAAAATACTATATCAGTAAATTTGCCTTCATGATAAACGAGTTCGGAATCGGCAAGATTCATGTCAATTCGTCCTGTTTTCATTCTTTGTTCTTTGAGAGATTTTGTAAATAAGTCAAGTGTTCGCAGAAGTTTTGCAATTTTGTCCTTTGACTGCGAATTTATTATTTCAGTTGCGTTTTTGTAAGTAAGACGTTTGTCGACTCTGATTGTGCTTCTGCAAAACTCGTATTTCTTAAGTTCATTTTTTTTATTGTAAGTGAGTATTGCTGTTAATGTGAGTTTGTCTTCTCCCTCACGAAGAGAACAGAGCTTGTTTGAAATAATTTCGGGAAGCATGGGTATTACTTTGTTGCCGAGATAATATGAAGTTCCGCGCTTCATTGCTTCAGCATCTAGAGGAGAATCTTTTGCGACATGAGCAGAAACGTCTGCAATATGCACATATAGTACATTTTCTCTCAGCTTTTCTTCGAAAGAAATCGCGTCATCAAAATCTTTAGCTGTTTCTCCGTCAATGGTTACTGTAAAAAGTTTGCGGAAATCTTTTCTGGATTTATATTCACTTTTGGGAATATTTTTTAAAATTTCGTGTTCCGAATCAAATCCGGAATACTGGGAAGGAAGAGAATGCATCGATATTATGCGGGGGATATCATGCGATTCGTCATTTTCGTCAACCCGTTCAACTATTTCGGATTCTGCATATCCGGCTAAAATTGAATTTTTAAGTCTGAGCAGAAGAATTTCGTCGTCTTTTATTTTTAATGAAGTCTTTGATGCGCTGATCAGAGGTTCTTCGCCGAAAGTTATTTTTGAAAAAACAATTCTGTTTCTGATTTTATCGGCGATACCGTATTTGAGAGTTTCTTTCTTTCGCGAAATTTTTTTGACTCTGCAGAATATTGAATTTTTCCGGATGTCAATAAATTCTATTATTACGCTGTCTCCGGTTTCGGCATTTTTAGATTCTTCGTTACGTATAGTTATTTCAACACCGTTCAAATTAGCTTTTAGCTGATGTTTTTCTTTTGCAGTTATTTCCGCATTGAATGAAAAATCCGGATTGATTTGATAAGCGCTTTTTTTTAACAGATAACCTGTTTCTTTAAGCTGTTCAAGCGTGTCGGATATTATCTGTATATCTCTTGAGGATATAGATGAATCTTTTTTTCCTTTCCGGGACTTGTTGTGAAGGGAAATAATTTTATTCGCGGAAAATGACTGATCCGGATTATTTTGAATTACTTCAATAATTTTTTTTGGTGATAAGGGCATTAAATGTTTTCTCTTTTTACTTCGTCTATTTCTTTTTCGATTTCTGATATTCTATTTTCGAGATTTTCTATTTCCTGTACGGTAATTTCGACTAGAACACTGTTGATCTCCGTTTTAGAGCGTACAGCTTTTACAAGCTCAGCTCCGAGGCGTTCATTAATTACTTTAATCTTATTTCGGCATTTCTGTTTTTCGATAGAAAGCTTTGTAGTTTTCGCGTAAGCTTCGACGTTTGTCGAAAACCTTTCACAGAATTCAAGAAATATTGTTTTCGCATCATTTAGAGTGCTCATATACTGTTTATACAGCAAAGATACTTATCTGTCTATTCTTTTTCCCATGAAGTCTGATATAATTATTCGGCATTCGTTCTGTACGGCTTCAAAATAGTTTTCCTGAAATTCTTTAGAACAGTAATTGCTGAAATATGCAGGAAAAGGAGCATCAATAGATACGGGCTCTTTTTTAACGGGATGAATGAAAGATGTATGACATGCATGAAGTAAAATATATGAACGTTTTTCGGGATAACCGTATTTTAAATCGAAAATAATAGGAGATTTCAGACTTGAAAAAAAAGCCCGGATTTGATGCTTCCTTCCAGTATTAAGCATCAGAAGATGAAGAAGCGATGAAGGAGATTTTAATATTGTTTTATATGTGTGCGATGCTTTTTCTCCGCTTTTAGACACATAGGAAGTATCTTTTTCACGCTCAAGAAAAAAATCCTTTCTTTGAAATTCGGAAGATATACTAGCCGGGTTATTAACTGTTACAGCCGTATATAGCTTAAGTATCGACCGTTCTTTCATCATGTCCGTGAGACGTTCAGCTGCCTTTGAAGTTTTTGCAAAAATAACGGCTCCGCTTACCGGTCGGTCAAGTCTCTGCACTATTCCAAGATATACCTGTCCGGGTTTTGAATATTTCAGCTTTAAATAATCTTTGAAGCCGTCCTGAAGTGATTTCTCACCGCGGTAATCCGATTGGGTCATTATTCCCGCGCTTTTATTAACAACAAGAATGTGATTGTCTTCGAATAATACGTTTTCTTCAGTCATGAATCAATACGAAATGTCATGCATGCAAATGTCAACAATGTAGAGAAAAAAGTTTATAGACTTTAATGTAGAATTAAGTCATCGAAACTTTTCTTGACTTATAAATACTTTTTGAAAGTCTTGATGCGGGTATATCAATGAATAAAAAAGAAGAGAAATTCTGTTCGTACTGCGAACACCGCGGAATGATAACAAATCCTGAAGCTCACAAAGACGGTTCAAATCCGCTTATAGTGTGTCCTAAATGCGTCGAAGCAGCGTGCAAGTGCGGAGGAAATGAACCTTATTATTATACTGACGGAAAGGAAATAATTGAATGTCCTTGCAGATCTGTACGTATGAGAATAGACAGAGTTCATTACCTTTATGATGATGCCGGAATAGACCGCAAATACCGCTGGCATTTTATAAATGAATTTAACTGCAGAACGGAAAAAGAGCATGCTGCCAAAAAAGCAGCTTATGATATTATAATGAATTACCCGAATGTTTCAAAAGGTCTTTTTTTGTGGGGAAATCCGGGTACTGGAAAGACATTTCTTTCAACAATAATTCTTACCGAGCTTATTGCCCGTAAAGCGGTTAAAGGCAAATTCGTAAAAATATCCAGGACTTTTTTCGGAAGAATAAGAAATACCTTTTCCGATAAAAGCGAAGATTTCGGCATGGGATACAAAATTGAACAGGAACTTGCCGAATGCGAACTTCTGGTAATTGATGATTTCGGCGTACAGCGCGACTCTGCATGGGAGCAGGAAACTCTTTATAATCTTATTGACGCGCGTTATGAAGCTGAACGTCTTACGATAATTACTTCAAATTCTAATCCTGAAAAAGGATTGAAAGAACTTTCCGAAGGACGTATTCTTTCAAGGCTAAAGGAGATGACGAATATTATTGAATTATCCGGCACGGACAGAAGGGAAGCGCTTTGAATAGAATATTTCTTTCGTTCGGAAGTAATATCGGCGACAGAAGAAATTATATTGAAGAAGCGTTTCGAAGACTTGCAAACCATGGAAAAATCATCAATATAAGCGAAATTATTGAAACTGAACCTGTTGATTATACCGAACAGGATAAATTTTTGAACTGCGTCGCGGAATATGAATCAAATGAAACTCCGGAAGTTCTTTTAATTTCAATAAAAAATATTGAAAAAGAAATGGGAAGAATTAAAACAATCGATAAAGGACCGCGCATCATCGACATTGACATTCTTTTATACGGAAGCTCTGTTTTAAAATCAGATAATCTTACTATTCCGCATAAATCTATGATTGATAGAAAATTTTTTTTAGAACTTCTTTTGTCTCTTGATTCGGAAATTAAAAATCCAGTTAATGGAAAACCATTCAAGGAGTATCTTGATGAAAACTAAAACTATTATTGATTTCATTGAAATGAAAAAGAACAATGAGAAGATAAGCGTCATAACCTGTTATGATTATTCTTTTGCGCGTATTGTTGAAAAATCTTCAGTAGATATGATTCTTGTCGGTGATTCAGCTGGAATGGTTTTCGCAGGATATGACTCGACAATACCTGTTACAATGGAAGAAATGATTTATCATTCAAAATGTGTACGCAGGGGAACTTCAAAATTTATTGTCGCTGATATGCCTTTTATGAGCTATCAGTCATCTGACCGCGACGGTCTGATTAATGCAGGAAGACTGTTGAAAGAAGGCGGCGCTAATGCCGTAAAAATAGAAGGCGGATTTTCAACTGCTCCTTTGATAAGAAAAATTACCGATGCTTCAATTCCGGTGATGGGGCATATAGGGCTTCAGCCGCAATCTGTCAATATGACCGGGGGTTACAGGGTTCAGGGAAAAAATGCTAAGGATGCGGAAAGAATTATCGAAGAAGCAAAGATTTTGGAACAAGCAGGTGTATTTGCACTTGTAGTTGAGCTTGTAGTTGAGGAAGTTGCACGCAAAGTTTCTGAATCTGTCGGTGTTCCGGTTATAGGTATAGGAGCCGGTAGATTTACTGACGGACAGGTTCTTGTGATAAATGACATGCTTGGCGCGGATAGATCCTATCAGCGGAAGTATTTAAAAAAATATGCAGATATTGAAGGTGTTATTCTCGGTGCGCTTGATGAATATTCTTCTGATGTAAAAGATAAAAAATTTCCTTCCGAAGAAAACTCTTTTATATGATCTTTCGTTTTGGAATGAAAGAAATATCTTTTCCTTTTTGGTAAAGGTAGATAAGCGTAAACAGCACTGCCGCATCTATAGCAGTAATTATCGCGAGATAAGTAAGATCACCGCCGTTATTAGAGCATCCGCAGGAGTTATATTTATTGGCGGCAACAGAATATATTTTTGAAATTATTCCTGCAAAAAGAATAATTGACGAAAGGAAAAATGCCGCTTTTCTTTTCGCAGAAAGAAAAACGAAT
>JAKPJF010000041.1 GCA_029554345.1 Spirochaetota bacterium
CCTTTCAATATATCCCGGCATGCTCTATTAGAAACTATTTTGCTGTCTTCTTCTTCATCATCAAGATTTGAAATCACCAGAAGATTCGGTCTCATTCTTTCGGCATCTTCGTCAGTGAAACAATTTTTAATCATCACTACAATATCGCAGTTTCCGAAAATGTTTTCAGCAGTTGTTGCAAGAGCACCTGTTCTTTCAAATGAAAGCATAACTTTTTCATTGCTGTCAAAACCTAGAATTCTTTCACATGACATTTTTTTCAAAAGCTTAACTGAACGCATAACCGATGAATTGATTCCGATAAATCCGACAGTGCTTTCTGAAAGCTTCTGCCTGTGCTTTGTAAGCATTTTTGAAACAGCAGTTATAATAAACAGCGGAATTTCGTCATAGTAGTTTGAAATAAAAGGAATATGAATGTTTTCAGTCATATGCTGATAAATGGAAACATCATGACTGTCATCAAGGAAAAGAAACCTTATCGAAGAAAAAGATTTTTCAAATGAGTTTAATGTTTTGTAAAGGTCTTCAAGTATCTCATATTCCAGTACAAATGGAAAAGCATTTATTTCCGAGAAAAGCGAAGCAGACAGGGAATCTGATTCGGCTCTTGCATATTCGCTGAAAAAGAACTTTGATTCTTTTGCTCTTTTCTTATTCAATACCGAGATGAAAGCAGAGGTTTTTCTTATTCCCGATATTTCGTGTGGATCTTCCGACTCAAGAATGCTGTCGAGAAGAATTTCCCTTCCTCCGAGAATATTCATTTCATAATTTTCTGGAGTATCTGCCGGAAGCGAAGGAACAATCTTAAGTACACCTTCTTTCAGTGATTTTTCAAGATCATTAACACACTCGATGTTCATGAATTTATCATCGGATGATTTGAGAAGATTTATGCATATTTTGAATTTCTGGGTATCTGATGAAATAACTTTAAAATAATAATTCTGAAAAAATCCTTCTTCCGAAATAAGTTTCATTTCAGCAATTTTTGAATCAGCCGCCAGGAAAGAATTTATTGCTTCTATTAAAAAATCCCTTTTGATTTTAATTTTGACGGAAAAGGATGCTTTCATTTTTTCCCTGCCGATAAAAGTGTTTGCTGAAAGACTTCGTCTATTATATTTTTCGGCAGTTCTTTTATTATTCCTGAATTAAAAAGAAGCTCTATCGTCTTTCTTACTCTCGAAGTTTCTTCCATCACAGATGAATATACCGTTTCATAATCCGTTTCAATTGCTGCAGTTTTTTCTTCTATGGCGCACATCGCAGTATCGGCGGCAAGCTTCGCAAAAAGCTCGGTTTCATCCATGGAGGCGATTATTTTATCAGGAGAAATTCCCTTAGATTCGGAAAAAGAAGCTATGGATTTCGCGGCATTGATTGCCATTGAATCAGTAATTTTATTTGCACGGACAGAAAGAACACCTTTAAGAATTCCCGGAAAACAAACTGAATTATTAACCTGATTATGAAAATCTCCGCGTCCTGTAGCAACTATAAAAGCTCCGGCATCTTTCGCCTCGTATGGATATATTTCCGGAACGGGATTAGCACAGGCAAAGACAATGCT
>JAKPJF010000053.1 GCA_029554345.1 Spirochaetota bacterium
TCAATTCAAACAAAATTGACTCAAACAGGATTAAAGCCGGACAATGCATCTTCCTCCCTTCTGTAAAGGAGGAATTATCACAATCATTATACACTAAATCTGATAAAAATAAACGTTCATATGATGAAAAAATTCTCAACGCAAAAAGCAATAAAACTATACATAAAGATGAATATAAAGAATCTTACAAAGCAGTAATCAAGCAATACTCTTTCTTAATGCCGGCAACAGGAAAAATAACATCCTCCTTCGGAATACGGAGAAATCCTTTTAACGGAAAAAAGGAATTCCACAATGGAGTTGACATAGGATGCCCCATAGGTACTCCAATAAAAAGTTCTGCTGACGGAAAAGTAATTTTTTCGGGATCAAAAGACGGATACGGAAATATGATTGTGATAGAGCATGCAGACAAAATGATAACGGTATATGCACATCTAGATTCTATGCAAAAAAACATGGGAGATTCTGTGGAACGCGGTGAAACAATCGCCCTATCAGGTGCAACCGGAACTGTTACAGGTCCGCATCTCCATTTTGAAATCAGAAAAAATTATGTTACAGCACTTAATCCGATGAGGATAATACGAAGATGAAGCATTTTGTTTTATTGATATTTGTTCCTTTTCTTTTGATCGGTGCTGAACTCAAAAAAACCGAAAATAAGATAAGAATTTTTTATACGTATAACAGCTACCCAGGAGTTGAAGCATCAGTCAAAGGAAAAGTTCTTCAGCTTGGAACTAGAGAAATATCCTCAAACGAAATTCTTCAATCAGCTCAAAGAAAAACAAAAATATCAGTAAGACTTTTTGACAAGATAGGAATTTTACCCGGAGATACCTTATATATAATCGATGATAAAAATCTTATAGTCGCAAAGCTTTCAGTTGAGGTCATTTCAAAAACTAAAAATTTCGGATGGCTTTTAATCGGTTACGGTAACTTCAGACGAACCAGTCCTGATATGCGGGTATGTTCAATAACAGCAGAAAGTAATCTGACAGAGGCTAAATACTTCAAAGGAAAAGGCGATTACTATATTTCAATCGGCGACTTGGGGAATGCGATTGCAATGTATGAAAAATCAGTTCAAAAAAGCAAAACATATCCTGAACCGCATATAGCTTTGGGAGAAATATACTTAGAAAAAAATATAAGCGAATACGCCCTAAGAGAATATGATGAAGCATATAAATATTTCTCAAATATTTATGATAAGCAGGACAAGTTCGATCTGCTCAGAGGTATGGTTTTTACAAGATATAAAATGGTTTATGAGTCAGTTTATACCGGAATTTCAGCATCAAAAAGCAGTGAAAAGATGAAAAGCAAGCTTACAAAAGAAGCAGTCAATTTAGGCTTGAAGGCTCTGGAGATAGATCCGGCGAATGCGGATGTAAATTTTTATCTCGGCCGTTTCTTTTATGAAACAGAAAATCCGGATGATAAAAAATCAAAAGAACATCTATTAAGGTGTATTGAATCAGATCCCGAATATCAGAGTGCGTATGTCATTCTTTCTAAGCTTTATCTTAGACATAAAAATCCTGAAAAGGCAAAAGAATATGCAGAAACAGCTTTGCGCTTAAAGCCTGAAGATGATTCTGCAAAAAATATTATGAAACGTATTAACGAGTAATTATTTTGACACTTTGAAAGATTTAACTGATAACTCAAAAATGCTTTTCATTTTGGTGTAATCTTTTTCTTCACATAGTCCAGTTATAAAATAATCGGTTTGGCCTTTAAAAATTGAGATATCCCAGATATAGCTGAAATTATTAAGATTTCCTTTAAAGACAATTCTAGAAGGATTTCCTTTATCAAGAAAAATTTCCTGATAATCAGGTATACTTTCCTTGAGAATTGACGAAGTTCTTTCAATAATTTCATCGTCATCATCATTCTTTCCGCTGCTCACGGTTATTGAAGGATTTATTTTCTGAATATCCTCACTCTTTTGTGAAAATAAAGCTAATGTTTCCCCCTTACCTGCTGAACTCTCCCAGGCTTCAGGGTAGCTTATACTGAAATGTTCAGAGTCATATTTCTTGAATCCTTCAGGAACACCTGAACAGGAAAATAGAAGAAATATTAAAAATACATAAAAAAAAGTTTTCATAGTTTGCCATTTAATTCTTGATAAATTTTGTTAAAAAATGTCACATAACATGATTCTGCTGATGCAGAAGAATAATCAAGTAAAAGTTGAGGAAATTTTGGTTAATAAATTTGATCTTCTCCGGTCTGCATATATTGATCTCCGTAAAAACAAAATCCGCTCAGCTTTAACTACACTTGGCATTATCATCGGTGTTTCTTCAGTTATTTCAATATCCGGTCTAAGCGCCAGTGCCGCAGAAGTTGTAAAAGGAAAACTTTTTTCGTACGGTAAAAATGCCGTCAGATTTTATCAGGGTGATAAACAGTGGGCCACTGAAACAGATTTGATCAACCTTAAGCAACAGAATCCCAATATTAAATATATTACTCCGCTTTATGAACAAAATATTTATGACGTAAAAAGCATTTATTATAAATTGAACATGAGCAGGCTTCAAGCCACAACCAATGATTATTTTTTTATCAAAGAAATGAAACTTTCAAGCGGACGTCTTTTTTCAAATACGGAGATATTATCTGCTTCAAGAGTTGCTATTATAGGGAATACTGTCAAAGAAGCACTCTTTGATAAATTAAATCCTTTAGGAATGGAAATTACTATAAATAATGTCCCTTTCAAAGTTATCGGAGTTTCCGAAAGTTCCGGTACTTCAATCGGCGGAAAAGACTTTGATAATTTTATCGCAATTCCTTACAACCGTATCAGCTCAATTAAAAATCAAAAAATTCTTATTGAGCAGATATATGCATCTACCGAAGAAAGCATTCATGTAGATTTGTTAAAAAACAATATTTTGAAATATTTTAGATCAAAATTCCACATTCTTCCCGGAAATGATCATACCCAACTCTTCAGAGTTTCTACATCCCAAGATAAATTGGAAATAGCGAATTATGTAATGAGTGCCTTAAAATGGCTTATGGTTGCTGTAGCATCGATAGCTCTTTTTGTAGGCGGCGTCGGAATTATGAACATCATGCTTGCTTCCGTAAATGAAAGAATCCGTGAAGTCGGCTTGAGAATGGCCATAGGAGCAAAGAAGCGCGATATTTTGTTGCAGTTTCTATCCGAATCGGTCGTTCTTAGCGTAATTGGAGGAAGCATCGGAATTGTCGTAGGACTAATTTCTTACGCTATAATAGTTTATATTCTAAAATGGCCGTTTATTCTTTCAGTTTTTTCAATAATAATATCATATTTCTTTTCGGCAGCAGTTGGAATTTTCTTCGGTTTTTATCCCGCAAAAAAAGCATCTGAAATGCTTCCTATTGAGGCATTAAAACATGTTTGATTCCGTTTTCATAATGGGGCCGACTGCCTGCGGAAAAACCTCAATAGCAGTCAAAACCGCATTATTGAACAATGGTGAAATTATATCTGCTGATTCACGCCAGGTATTCAGAAGCATGGACATCGGCACCGGAAAAGATCTGGACGATTATAATTTACATAATATCAATTATCACATGATAGATGTCGTTTCACCAAATGATAAATTCTCTCTTTATGACTATATGACAGGCTTTGAAAAATCTTTTGCAAAAATCTTATCTCATAATAAACTCCCGGTGATTTGCGGCGGTACGGGTTTATATATTGAAGCGCTGCTCAAAGGGTTTAGTCTTTCGGATATACCTGAGGACATTGATTATAGAAATAAAATGGACATGTTGACGAAAGAGAATCTCATACAAAAGCTGTCAGATTATCCGGAAATTTACAGCAAAACAGATTTATCTTCTAAAAAAAGAATAATACGTTCACTCGAAATAGCTGAAAACGGCGGCAAAGTCGGAAGTAATCAAAATATTTTTGTAAAAAATCCTCTAAACTTTTTAGTATACTTTCCTCGTGATGAAATCAAAACAAGAATCGAAAACCGTTTGAAAACACGTATCGATAATGGAATGGTAGAAGAAGGTAAAAAGCTATTACAAAACGGACTTGATTTAAATAAAATGAAATCATTCGGCATGGAATACAAAAGGATGGCGGAGTACTTATCAGGAGAAATTGATTACCCTACTTTCTTCAACAATCTGTTAACCGATATATTCCGTTTAGCAAAAAGACAAATGACATGGTTTAGAGGGATGAAAAGACGCGGAATTTCTTACATTGAAATTGACCTTTCTAAAACATCGCATGATGAAGCTGTTCGGTTCATCTCTTCGAATATTTTAAAATAAAAAAATAACGCCGGATCTTTCCGGCGTTATTGTATAAATCAATCAATGCCTAATTACATATTATGCTGTCTGCTTTTTCCTGAAGTTATAAACTAAACCAGCAATACCGCATACGAAAATCACGATAGCAATAATCTGTGCCTGAGTGAGCGAGAATGCCACTTTTGGATTAACTCTTATAAATTCCACGCCAAAACGAGCAACGGCATTTAAAAGCATATAGGTAAAAATCAAAGTACCCTTCGGAAGATCGCGTTTTCTCAAATTAAGAAGAAAAGCACAAACAAGAAATGAAAAAAATGATTCAAAAAGCGGTGTTGGATACACACCTGTTGAAGTTGGAACGATGCCGTTAGGATAACTTGTAGCAAAAATGGAATCAGTAGCTACTCCGAAGCATCCGTCGCCTGAAACATGACATCCTATTCTTCCAACAGCATATCCAAGTGCTACAGCCGGAGCAACCATATCTGCTATTTCAAGATATGATTCTTTGTATTTTTTCACCACAAAATAACATGCTGCAAATGCTACGATAATTCCGCCGTATACGGAAAGACCGTCACCGGAAAGTATCATATCTTTAGGTGATGCAAAAAACTGCTCAAGATTGTCAACAATATGAAAAAGCTTGGCGCCGATAATAGCACTCGGTATTGCGACTATCAGAATGGTCGAAGCCATTTCATGATTCTTTCCTCTTAATTTCATTTCTCTTTCAAGAAGAAGAAAAGCAAGATAGAATGCAAGTCCGAGCAATACCCCGAATGTTGTTATGGTTAACGCCTTGTACTGAAAAATTACAGGGAACATTAAAAATCTCCTTATAAATCAATTTAAAAAACTTCAGAATTAATCTGATATTTTGTCAAGATTATTAAGAATTCATAGCTAATACATCTTATTTTCATGATCCAACAATGTTTTAAATATTTTTCTTCAAAATTCATTTCTCGATAATCAAAAATGACTGCTTTCTTTATGTTAAAATTCTTGACATGTATAACTATCCCTTTTTAGTGACAATATGAGCATAGGAATAAATCTATTCGGACGACTTCGTAACAACTCTACATCGCAGAGCGGTTTCGTGTTGCCTTGAATAATTAAAATTTTTTGCAAATGCGGGCCGTCTCTGAAAGAGTCGGCCTTTTTTGTTTTAGCAGTTTCACAGGAGGAAAAATGAGCACAAACAATTATGCGAAAATGAAGCCCATTGAAAACAATAACCGTTCATGGCCTTCAGCACAAATCACTAAATCTCCGGCATGGTGCGCGGTAGACCTCCGTGACGGCAATCAGGCTCTTCCAAATCCGATGACTCCTGAGCAAAAACTGGAATATTTCAAACTTCTATGCTCCATAGGATTCAAAGAGATCGAAATCGGTTTTCCTTCTGCATCAGAAGATGATTTCAACTTCTGCAGAAAATTAATTGAAGAAAATATAATTCCGGATGATGTTGTCATATCCGTATTAGTACAATCACGTTCGCATTTAATAACTCGTACAATTGAAGCTCTTAAAGGAGTAAGAAAGTGTGTAGTTCATGTGTATATCGCAACCAGCGATCTTCATACACAATATGTTTTCGGTCTTAAAAAAACTGATGTAATTGAAACAGCCCTTGCTGCTGTTAAACAGATCAAAAACGAGTCTGACGAATTTCTTAAAGATTCCGAAGTCGGTCTTGAATTTTCTCCGGAAGAATTTACCGATACAGACCTTGATTTCGCGGTTGAACTTTGCACCAAGGTCATTGAAACATGGAATCCTAAACCGTCAGAAAAAGTGATTCTTAATCTTCCAATGACAGTTGAAAGAAGACTGCCGAACGAATATGCCGACATGATAGAAATTTTCATGAAGAAAAACAAGTATCCTGAAAAATCAATTATTTCTCTTCACGCGCATAATGACATGGGGTGTGCTGTTGCCGCAACAACCATGGCATTGATGGCAGGTGCTCAAAGAGTTGAAGGAACACTTCTCGGTCATGGAGAACGAACAGGAAACCTTGATCTTATTACGATGGCTCTCAATCTTGAATATCTCGGCGTCAAAACAGGCTTAAATTTTTCAGATATGCCTGAAATTGTTGACACTGTTGAAAGAATAACTTCAATGCCCGTTCATCCGAGACACCCCTACTGCGGAGAACTTGTCTTTACGGCATTTTCAGGATCTCATCAGGATGCGATAAAAAAGGGATTTGTCCAAAAAGAAGAACTAGCTAATGCTTTCGGCGGTTGGAAAATACCGTATCTTCATGTTGATCCGACTGCTCTTGGACGAAAGTTTGAAAAATTTATCCGAATCAACAGCCAGAGCGGAAAAGGCGGAATTGCATTCGTGCTTCAGCATGATTATAAGATAAAAATGCCGAAATGGATGCAGATTGACTTTGCTAAACAGGTTCAGGCCTATGCTGATAAAATGTCGCGTGAACTCGAGGGTTCAGAAATAAAGAAACTGTTTGATGAAACTTATATTCAAACAGGCGATAAAATAAAACTGATCAATTATTGGCCCCGCCCTTCCGAGATTTCTCCGTCAGATATAGAAGGAGAAGTTCTTCTCAATATTAACGGAAAAGAATTTCGGGCAAAGGCATCCGGAAACGGACCCATTTCGGCATTTGTTGAGGCTGTAAATTCCATAGACGGAATTCCGTCATTTACACTTCAGGAATATGAAGAAGAAACAATGGGACAATCCGCCGATGCAACAGGTATATGCTTTGTCAGAATCAGAAATGAAAACAGCAACAAAGGAGTAATTGCAGCCGGAACCGATTCAAATATAATTCAGGCGGCAGCAAAAGCCATCATTTCAGGACTTAATAAACTCTAATTTATCGAATTTAATTCTTCTGCCAAATAGAAATCAATCAGGCTTCACCGTAAATGAAGCCTGATTATTAGTCTCATTTTTCTTTTATATCATTAAAAAATAGTTGTCGCCGTATCGATCTTTACTTATATTGACCGTATTAGCACTCATTTAGCTGAGTGCTAACAAAAAAAGCAAAAATATTCAAAAAATAAAAGGAGGATTACTGTGGGAATAAGACCACTTGGAGACAGAGTACTCATCGAGACTCTTGAAGAGGATGTAGTAAAAAAAGGTTCTCTTTTCATTCCTGACACTGCAAAGGAAAAACCTCAGCAGGGGAAAGTTATCGCAGTAGGAAACGGCAAATACGAGGATGGAAAACTTGTTTCTATTGACGTTAAAGCCGGAGACAAAGTTCTCTACGGCAAATATGCCGGAACCGAAGTGAAATTCGACGGAAAGGATTACCTGATTGTCCGTGAAAGCGATATCCTCGCTGTATTATCGTAATTTAAGAGGTAAAAAATGGGTGCAAAGATATTAAAGTTTAATGAAGAAGCCAGACAGGCTATTCTTAAGGGTGTTGATCAGCTCGCAGAAGCAGTTCAGACTACCCTCGGACCTCGCGGTAGAAATGTAGTTATCGATAAAAAATACGGTTCGCCTACTATCACAAAAGACGGTGTTACAGTTGCTAAAGAAATCGAACTTGAGGACCCGTTTGAAAACATGGGCGCACAGATGGTTAAAGAAGTTGCAACCAAAACCAATGATGTAGCCGGAGACGGAACTACAACTGCAACAGTTCTTGCAGCTGCTATTTACAAAGAGTGCCTAAAGAACGTTACAGCCGGTGCTAATCCGACTGCTCTTAAACGCGGTCTGGACAAGGCAGTTGAAGCCGCTGTAAAAAGCATAAAAGAATCTTCACGCTCCATCAAAGATAAAAAAGAAATAGCTCAGGTAGCCGCGATTTCTGCAAACAATGACATGGAAATCGGTGAACTTATTTCCGAAGCAATGGAAAAAGTCGGCAAAGACGGCGTAATCACCGTTGAAGAAGCTAAATCCATCGAAACTCATCTTGAAGTTGTTGAAGGTATGCAGTTCGACAGAGGATACATCTCTCCTTACATGGCAACTGATGCCGAGAACATGACGGCAACTCTTGAAGACGCTTACATTCTTCTTTATGACAAGAAGATCAGCTCAATGAAAGACCTTCTTCCTGTTCTTGAGCAGGTTGCTCAGGCGAGAAAACCTCTTCTTATAATTGCGGAAGATGTTGAAGGCGAAGCCCTTGCGACTGTGGTTGTTAACAACCTCAGAAAAACTATCAGCTGCGTAGCGGTAAAAGCTCCTGGTTTCGGAGACAGAAGAAAAGCTATGATGGAAGATATCGCTATTCTTACAGGCGGACAGGTCATCAGCGAAGAAGTCGGAAGAAAGCTTGAAAGCGCAACCATGGAAGACCTCGGACAGGCTAAAAAAGTTATCATCGAAAAAGAAAACACAACTGTCATCGAAGGTAAAGGCGATTCAAAACAGGTTCAGGAAAGAATCAAGCAGATCAAAAAACAGATCGAAACTTCAACCTCAGATTACGACAAAGAAAAACTTAACGAAAGACTTGCTAAACTTGCAGGCGGAGTTGCGGTTATCAATGTCGGTGCAGCAACAGAAGTTGAACTTAAAGAAAAGAAAGCACGCGTTGAAGACGCTCTTTCTGCAACCCGTTCAGCGGTTGAAGAAGGAATTGTTCCGGGCGGCGGACTTACTCTTCTCAGCACTTTCAAAGCAATTACTGACGCTTCAGCAAAACTTGAAGGCGACGAAAAAATCGGAGCTCTCATTATCGCGAAAGCAGTTGAAGCCCCTATGCGCAGAATCGCGACCAATGCAGGTCTCGAAGGTTCTGTAATCGTTGAAAAAGCAAAGACAGAAAAAGCCGGTATCGGTTTCAACGCGGCAAGTCTTGTTTGGGAAAACATGATCGACGCGGGAATCATCGACCCTGCAAAAGTAGTAAGAACTGCTCTTCAGAATGCAGCATCCGTAGCCGGAATGCTTTCTACAACTGAAGTTCTCATTACTGAAAAACCGGAAGAAAACAAAGCTCCTGCAATGCCTGCAGGCGGCGGAATGGGAGGCATGGGCGGAATGTACTAATACACCGTTCATCCATACAAAAAAAGCCGGGGCAACCCGGCTTTTTTATTTACTGAAGAATAATAATTTTAAAAATAATTAAATCACTCATACAGCCGCAGAAAGGTTCCACCATAACTTGAATTCTTTCACGGCATTTGCAGCCTCCTCATTAGGACATTTTAAAAGAACTACCCTATAAGCATCATCAAACTCATACTCATTAAAATCAAAGGAATGAAGCTTAAGAACATATGACAAAGCTTCTGCGTCTTCCGCTTCATTTATCATGTCGCGGAGTATCCTGTCTTTCATTGCACGCATTATAAATTTTTCAGCCGAATCAATACTCATCTGAAGTTCTCCTTTCCAAAAGCGGTATAATGATACTTTCACCGGAAATAACAGTTTCAGAATCATTGCATTTATCTGAACATAAAGAACAAGAAGATGAGCAAGCAGAACCGCCGATACGTATAAATCCCTCATCTTTAAGCCGCTTAACCAATTCAATTACGACAAGAATTGGTACTTCAGTTGCTTCAGCAATGTTTAATGCCGAAACGGTTCTTTTTGAAGTCAGATATTCTTTAATCACTAAATAATTGTTTTTCATAACTATAGATAATAGATGCTGTAACTAATTGTCAAGTTTGAGCTTTACGATTATCCTCGATAAAGAGATATTTTACATTTCCGTAATCACGTTAACTTTTTCTGGTCATTCCGAAAACGATATCTTATCGGCAAAATAAGCTTGAAAAACTGATTTTTTTTATTATTTTGCTTATAGAAATTGAAAAAGTTCCGATAATCTGGTTAGAAGACATAATATGTCTAAAAAGGGGGACTGAGATGCCTGTAACAATGGGCGGTATAGCATCCGGAATTCAGACTGATGATATAATTGATAAATTACTCAACGTCGAATCGGCTCCTATAAAAAAGCTCCAGATCGAAAAACAGGAATATTTAGAAAAACAGGAAGCCCTTAAGCAGATGGGTTCAATCCTGAAGGAACTTCATGCGTCTGCAAAAGATCTTTACGGATTCAGAGCTTCCTATGACGACAAAAAGGCTATTTCATCTAATCCGTCAATACTCGAAGCCATTGCCTTAAAACAGGCAGATAAGGGAACAAAACACATTATTGTAGAACGCCTTGCAGGGTTTCACAAAATAATTTCGGATAATATTGAAAAAAATGAAAAACTTCCGGCTGCTGATTTTTCTATAGAAGTAAATGGAATAAAAGAAAATATCCGTTTCAGAGGCGGAACAATCGAAAACCTTCGTGATAGAATCGATGAATCGATGAATAAATATATGACCTCAATGATAATGAATACCACCGGTTCAAAATACGTTCTCTCCCTTGAATCAAAAACTTCAGGCGAAAAAGGCGAAATTCTGATATCAGGGGCGAAAGACCTTTTCAAAAAAATAGGACTTGTATCCGGCCAACGCGATGCGGACAGCGAAAAAACTATTATTGCGTTTGATAACAAGAATTTCTATCAATACGGCGGAAAACTCGCAGATAAAGAAGATGGAACATTGAATATCTCTCCAGACGGAAAATCCGCAGAAATGAAGGGTTTACTCTGGCGGGAATTCGCGCTTCCGGTCGAAAAGGAACTCAAAAAAGACACTGCGCTTAATTTCAATTTCGAATACAAGGCTCCGGATGCTCCGGAAAAAGAAGATGAAACTCTTCCTTACAAAATTGAGTTCGGACCTACTGAAAAAATAGTTATAAAAGGAATAGAACTCAACAGTTATAATATTTCACGCGAACGTGAAATCGAAAGAAAACCGCAGAAGAAAGATTTCAAGGACGATGTATCAGGTGTAGGTATCGTCTGGGATGAAAACGGTGAAAGAAAGGAAAAACTATTTACTGTCCAGAAGGATTCAAAAGAAATTCAGGAAATTCCTATAGGAAGCGAGCTTGAAGGGAAAAAAATAAATAAAATTGTATTTTACTGCAATGACGGATCCAGTATTTTTTCAAACGCAGTTATAGTAACACCTTTGAAAGGCAAGGATATACTTGAACCTAAGAATGTAATTTCAAAAGCCGAAAATTCAAAAATGAAAATTGACGGAGTCTCTGTTGAAAGAGACAGAAACGAAGGCATAGTTGATTTGATAAAAGGCATCACTTTGAGTTTGAAATCGGCTCGTCCTGAAGAAACGGTTATTTTAAATATAGATAACGACATTGACAAAAGCATAGAAAAAATAAAGAAGTTCGTTGATAACTACAACCGATACGTTGATATGAACAGCGCTTTGACTAAAACTGCAACAATTACAAAAGCCGGTGAATACGACAAGATGAAAAGAGAAACCGGTATTTTCTCATCAGACATGACTTTTGTTTCTCTTTTGAACCAGCTGAAGACTGCCCTTTCCAATGCATATCTTTCTAAGGTTGAAAAGCCTATTCGAGTTCTTCCCGAAACAGGTGTTCATACCGGAGAAATTAAGTCATCATGGGAATCCATAAAGCAGGGGAAACTTCAAATTAATGAACCGAAACTAAGAGAAGTGATAATTTCGAATCCGGAAGGAATTCGAAATTTCTTCGGAACAGACAACGACGGTGATAACAGAACAGACGGCGGCCTTGCTTTCGCTATTGAAAGAGTACTTGAGCCGTACGTTACTCCGGTTGAAAAACAAAACATCATTCAGACAAAAATCGCATACGAGAAAGAATCAGCCAAAGGCGCTGATGAAAGAATAGAAAGACTTCAGATGCACCTTAAAGCTTATGAAGAAAAACTCAGAAAGAAATTTGCAACAATGGAAAAATCAGTTTCGGGCGCCAAATCCCAGAGAGACTGGATGAACCAGCAATCCGGCGGTTCGGACAAATAATAACTAACAGGTTTATGCCTGAAGATTGGAGTTTATGGAAATTTTAATAAATGGGAACAGTGTCGACTTCAAACTAGATAATGAAAAGAAATTTTCTGAACTCTGCGATTCTATTGAAAAGTGGGCTTCCTCAAGAGGTCTGATTATGTGCTCTGCTACCGCAGACGGAAAACCTTACGAAGCTGATTGCGACTTAGATCTTGAGTCTGTAAAAAAAGCTGATTTTACTATTCAATCGAAATCTGATCTGATTGTAGACACTCTTAATGAAGCTTCTTTTTACTGCGATAAAATATTATCATCACTTAATACAAAAGAAAAGCATTCTGCAGAACAACTTGCCAATATTGCAGACGGTTCAGCGTGGCTTTCTGATGTTTTAAGCCGTATATTAAATCTGCTCGAAATGGATCCGGTAACTGTTATTTATAATTCAAAATCTGCCGAATCTTACATTGAAAAACTGAAACTTCTATCCGTTTCACTTAAAGAAAATAATGCAGCTGAAACAATTAAACAGGAAATCAATGTTTTTACTGAAATTAAAAATCTAATGCGATACCTAATGTCAAGCGACAATATGCGTAAAGTAATCATCAAGAGCATCGATTCACCTGAAACAATTATCGGATTTTTAACAGAACTCCGTAAAGAGGCAAAATCCAAAATAGATTCTCTTGAAGAAATTTCTTCACAATTTCAGTCCGGAAAAGATTCAACAGCCTCTGTTCTTCTTCAGGAATTTGTGGATTTTCTTTTTAGATTCTCCAGGCTTTCTTGCCAGATTCCGCCTGTGTTCGGAATAAAACCTGAAGAGATTGAACATAACGGTAAAAATCTTGCTGTAATCAACGAAGAGATTAATACTGTTCTGAATGAAATAATCAGCGTAATGGAAAACAATGATATTATTTCACTTTCAGACATTCTTGAATATGAATTAAAGGTTCAAATGGAATCAGTTCCGGAGATGCTGGAAATTCTCTCTGAAAAACTCAACTCAAAATAACGGGTAAGTCATGGCAATCAGCAAAGAAGATAAATCACGATTCAATGAAGCGTCAAAAGATGATAAAGCGAATCTTATAAAGTACGAGAAACTTATTAAAGAGATCTCGGATAAGAAAAAAAAGCATCCTTCAATTTCAGCATATTATTCGTTGGAACTTGCGGATACTTATCTTAAAATGATCCCCATCTATCTTCATATAAGCGATCTATCTAATGACATCATGGGAATTAAAGATTCTGCATCTCAGGAAAAAGCGCGTAAAGCGTATTCTAATTTGCTGATCATGCTTGAAGAAGTTGTCGGAAGTGATTTTGACAGACCCCTTTCAGAAAATAAAGATTATCTTATGAAGATTGAAAAATTCAATATCCGTCAGACTCTCGAACTGATGAAAAAAATGATATTTGTATACGATACACTCGTAGATAATTTCGGAAGCGATTCGAAGCATAAATGGCATTTTGTCGATAATCACGCTAAAATAGCAAATCTTATCAAAAATTTTATAAATTTCGCAACTATTGAACAGTTTAGAAATTTCCGTTCCGAATTTTACAGAGATAGAGAAGATCTTCTCAACCTATGCAAAAGAACTCTTGAAGAAGCAGCTAAAAACGTCAGGAACAAGTACGAACTTTCTACTCAGGCCCCTGAAGATATAAAAAAAGCAATCTGGCTTCTTTCTTCTTTACGTCAAATCAATGTTATTTACGGAGAAAGTGAAGAAGCAGAAAAGAACAAAACTGTAATCGACGCTCTTCGTCAACGTTTTGATCAGGAAGAAAAGAAAAAAGAAGAAGCAAAGAAAAAAAGATAATAATTAAGAAGAGATTAACTTGTCAAAAATAATATTAAATAAAGGAAGAGAGAAATCTGTTATTGCAGGCAATAAATGGATTTTCTCAGGCGCAGTCAAAGAATCCGATGCAAATGACGGCGAAATAGCCGATCTTATCACTTCATCCGGAGATTTTCTGGGTTCAGCCTATTACAATTCAAAAACTCAGATTGCAGCAAGAGTCATGAGTCTTGGTGAAAAATTTACCGACTCCATATTATTGAAAAATATTAAGTCCGCCATACTGCGTAGAAAAATTGCCCGCATTGATGAAGATACGGATGCATTCCGTCTTATATTTTCTGAAGCCGACAATATCCCGGGGTTCATTGCTGATTCTTTCGCATCACATCTTTCTATTCAATCACTGACGCTAGGATCCGATTTGCTTAAAGAAAAAATAATTTCTGTTCTAGTAGACGAATTAAAACCGAAGTCAGTATACGAAAAAAGTGATCATGCAGGAAGAAAACTTGAAGGTGTGAACGCCCAAACCGGTCAGATTTACGGAGAAACTCCTGACGAAGTTGAAATCAAAGAGCATGGAATAAAATATCCTATTGATATCAAGACTGGTCAGAAAACCGGATTCTTTATTGACCAAAGAGAAAACAGAAAACTCATAAAGAATATATCTTCCGGAAGAACCGTTCTTAATCTATTCAGTTATACCGGCGGTTTTTCTTTTGCCGCAATAGCGGGCGGAGCTCACAAAGCGATATCAGTTGATATCTCCGCTGATGCACTTGCAATAGCTGATAAAACAGCTGTCTTAAACGGATTCGAAGAAAAACATGATACAATAAAGGCTGATATTTTCGATCTGATCAGATCAAGAGACTTCAACGAAGACATTATTATAATCGATCCCCCTGCGTTTGTAAAAAGCAAGGGTGCGATTGATAAGGGATGCAGAGGCTATAAAGACGTTAATATGAATGTTTTTAAACGCTGTGCTCCAAACCGCATTGTACTTACCTGCTCATGTTCTCGTTTTATAAATATGGATCTCTTTCAAAAAATCATTTTCGGAGCTGCTCTTGACGCAAAAAGGAACGCATATATCATAGGCAAGTATTCTCATCCGGCAGATCATCCGGTTAATATTTATCATCCCGAAACTGAATATCTGAAAGCAATACTTCTTATAGTAGAATAACAGCTTAAAGAAGGTCAACGGGGTCAAGATCAATATCGATTTTGATCCCGCTTATATTTTTTACTAATTTTGAAACAGAAACAAGATCTTTCCGCTGTTTTGATTTAAAAATAAAGTGATATCTGTAATTCTTGCCGAGTTTTTCAATCGGTGCCGGAGCAGGCCCCAGCATAGTAACCGAATCAGCAATATTCTGCTTCAAAAAGTTTTCAAGTTCAATAGATTTTTCAATTACCTTGTTTTCATCTTCACCTTTGACTATTAATCTAAGTAAAAATGAAAATGGGGGATAAGAAAGCGCTTTTCTGATTGAAAGTTCTCGTTCTATGAAAGAAATATAATCATGTGATTTTAAATATTTAAACAATGGATTTGAAATATCCTTTGTCTGAATTATAACCTTTCCCTGCTCACCTCTTCTCCCGCATCTTCCAGCCAACTGAGTCAATAAAGAAAATATTCTTTCAGAAGAACGGAAATCAGGAACACCCAAACCTATATCGGCGTTAATAACAGCAGAGAGAGCAAGTTTTGGAAAATCAAAACCTTTTGAAATCATCTGTGTTCCAAGAAGAATATCAATTTCAGAGGCTTTCATTTTTTCAATCATCTCAGGCACTGTCTTCTTTTTTCGTGCAGAATCCTGGTCTAAACGAAATATACGCAAATCCCGAAATTCATCTGAAATAATATCTTCAGCTTTTTGAGTTCCGCTTCCGACATACTTCAATTCACCGCCGCAGACAGGACATTTTTCAATCAGGGAAATTTCCTTTCCGCAATAATGACACACCAGAGATCCTTTTTTATGGTATGTCATATTAACAGAACAGTCATCACATTTGACCTGTTCACCACATGAAGAACACTGAACTGTCGGAGAATATCCTCTTCTGTTCAGAAGAAGAACAGACTGCATTTTGCGTTTAGCGGTTTCATAAACTGCATTCTTTAACGTATTTGAAAGTATTCCCTTTTCCGGATAATCAACTATATCAATAACCGGCAGATCAACCTTCGAATACCGTTCATTGAGCATATGCATCTTCATAATTCCGCATTTCGCTGCATAGTAACTTTCAGCAGAAGGAGTTGCACTGCCGAGTATTGTTTTCCCGTTTGCGGATTTCATTCTATGAATTGCGATCCGCTTGGCATTGTATCTGGGTACGGAGTGCTCTTTATAAGAAGCGTCATGTTCTTCATCAATTATAATCATAGATAAATCAGGTGACTGCATAAATACTGCCGATCTGGTACCAACTGCAATTTTAGCATTACCTTTGTAGAATGAAAGCCAGCTTTTCATTTTCTGTTTCGGCGTAAGCGCGCTGTGATATAAAACGGCATTATCATTGAATACCGCCTTTATCCTTGAGAAAATCTGCCATGATAGAGATATTTCCGGAAGCAGTATTATAACGCTTTTACCATTGTATATTTCGTTTTCGGCGAGTTTGAGATAAAGTTCGGTTTTTCCGCTGCCTGTAATTCCATGAATAAGATGTGTCCCGGAATCATTCTTAATTGCTTCATAAACCGCATTCTGTGATTTAGAAAGCTCTATGCTGAAATTTTCCGTATCGGCATAATCAGCTTCTTCATCTGAAGATTTAGTTGAAGGAAGAATAACATCAAAAGCTTCACCTTTTGAGCACGAATAATTCTCAGCTATAAATGACGCAAGTGACAAAACAGAATCATCAAAAACCGGCTCATTATCAAGAGATTTCTTTATGTATTTAATTTCAAAAGATGAATCAAGAACTTCTTTTTTAACACTTGTTACAAAACCGGTAACTGTTCTGCCGGATGATCCGAGAGGAACAACTACACGAAAACCCTTATCTACCTTCATATCTTCAGGAATTCTATAAGTAAAAATATTATCCGAAGGAATTGGAAGAATTACGTCTGCATATTTCATTGATCTGTTTCTTTAATTGTATCAAGCATTGTCTTTAGTGTTGTCCATGCTTCCTTCTTTAACGAAGGATTTTTAGCCATAATCAGAGGATGAGAAATGCTGAACCAGCTTATTTCGCGGTTTTCCATGGCAAGTTTTTTTATCGATAAAAAATCACCCATAACCAGAATTATACGCGGATTAACGGATGCAATTTCTTCTCTAAGATGATTTATACAGTTTTGCATTATTCGGCTTCTTTGAAACTTTGAATCGATTTCTATACACTTGACCAGATGAGTAATATAAGTTTCATTTTTGGATATTGTCAGCGCTTTTGAAAGAATATTTTCAAATACTTCATCAGCATCATTCTTAAATGTCTGTTTTTCAATTTTTGAAAAAAGTTCAGGTTCATTCATAATAATCATTATTCCGTTTTCACCGGAACCAATTGCTTCGCGTTTTTCACTGTTTGCAGGACACGATGAACAAAAACCCTTAAGTGCGGATTCTTTTACTTCAGATTTCTTTACGGAAACAGATTTAGATTTCAGCCAGTTGAAAACAAAAGCATAATCATCAGAATTTTTTCCGATTAAAATATTCGGACATTTCTGTTTAGTATAATTCCGGAGATGCTCGATGATATTATTCATCATCAGAATATCCTGAATTCTCAATATTATACTGCTTAATCTTTCTATGAAGATTTGTTCTTTCAATCCCGATATCTTTCGCGGTTAAAGTAATATTTCCTTTATTTTTCTCAAGAGCTGATTCTATGTATTTCTTTTCAAAGTCTTCCTTGGCCAGCTTAAGCGAAGATTTATCAGTCATATAAATTTCCTGATACGATTCATTCGCCTCAACGTATTTCTTCAGATCATCAGCACCGATTTCATCAGACGGGATCATGATGCTTGCACGTTCCATTAGATTTTTCAACTCACGTATATTTCCGGGCCATGCGTAATGAGAAAGAAAATCCATGCCGCTTGCGCTTATGCGCTTTTCAACAATTCCGTGTTCCTCTGAAAACTTTTTCATAAAATAACAAACCAAATCAGGTATATCTTCTTTCCGTTCAGATAATGAAGGTATATGAATCGGAATTACATTAAGCCTGTAATACAAATCTTCCCTGAATTCATTTTTTTCAACGGCTTTCTTCACATCAATGTTTGTTGCCGAAATTATACGTACGTCAACTTTGATTGTTTCGGTTCCGCCTACTCTTTCAAGTTCCTGTTCCTGAAGTACTCGAAGGACTTTTGCCTGAGCAGAAGCGCTCATATCGCATATTTCATCAAGGAAAAGTGTTCCGCCATCCGCCTGTTCAAATTTTCCTATTCTTCGAGCTACAGCCCCTGTAAATGCTCCCTTCTCATGACCGAAAAGCTCACTTTCAATAAGCTCGTCAGGAATAGCCGCACAATTTACTTTTATGAAAGGCTTATCGCTTCTTTTGGATTTTCTATAAATTGCTTTCGCTATAAGTTCTTTCCCTGTTCCGTTTTTTCCGGTTATAAAAACTCTTGCATTTGTAGCCGCAGCTTTTTCTATAATTTCACGAATTTCTTCCATAAGCATAGATTTTCCGATCATTTCGTCATCAAACCTTGATTCTTTTCGAAGCTTAAGATTTTCGCGTCTTAATCGAACAGATTCAAGAGCATTGTTAACAACTGTTACAACCCTCTCGAGAGAAGGCGGTTTCTCTAAAAAATCATATGCGCCTATTTTGGTTGATTTTACAGCAATATCTATTGAGCCATGACCGCTTATCATAATAACGGCGATATCAGGTTTCTCTTTTTTTATAGTTTCAAGAAGCTGAAGTCCGTCTGCATCAGGCAGCCAGACATCAAGAAATATAAGATCCGGTTCATTTTTTTTCAAAAACTCAATAGCTTCAGCACCATTTGATGCAGAAAAAATAATATGTTCTTCATCCTGAAGAATCTGGGAAAGAACCTTTATAATATTCGGCTCATCATCAACTAAAAATATCTTAGCCATTAATCACCTTCAAAGGCAGTGTGATTTCAAATTCGGCGCCCTCGTTTAATGGAGAGCGGCATTCGATTCCGCCGTTATGCTCAAATATAATTTTTTTAACAATAGCAAGACCCAGTCCGCTTCCGCCAATTTTTCTGGTAAAAGTAGGTTCAAATATATTTGCTATCAGATTTTCGTCAATCCCGCAACCAGTGTCTTTAAAATATATTTTAATATTATCAGCATAGACACTTGTTGCAATTACAATAGTTCCGGAATATTCCATTGCTTCAATTGAATTTTTTATCATATTTATAAATGCCTGACGCAGCAGATGTTTATCAAAAGCAAATATAGGCAATTTTTCATCAAGCTCAAGAACAAATCTTATTTTTTCATGACCCTCATAAAACTTAACACATGAAATAATAAGTTCGTTTAAGTCATTCATTTTCGGATCAGCTTCCGGAAGACGGGCATAATCGGTAAACTCTTTCATGATATGCTGAAGAGAATCCACTTCTTCCATGATGGTCTCGGATGCAGACGAAACTATTTTTTTAATATCGGCATTCTCGTCATTCAGCTTCCGCTTCATTCTTTCAGCAGACAGCCGTATCGGAGTAAGAGGGTTCTTTATCTCGTGAATAAGTCGTCGTGAAACCTGATTCCATGCTTTAAGTCTTTCAATCTGTGCTGTTTTTTCACGTGTTTCTTTTAATTCTGAAACCATTTGATTAAACGAATTAAACAGATATCCCAATTCATCGGTAGATTTCCGTTCTAGAACAAAATCAAAATCGCCCTTCGCTACTTTTTCTGCCGACTTCGCAAGTTCAAATACCGGACGGGTAATATTCTTCGCTAAAAAAACAGCTCCGACAGATGATATGCCGACAATCGCAAGTGATATCACAAGAAGAAATATTCCAATGCCTGATTTAATTGCCGGGAGAAGCGCTTCCTTATCATTGTGAAGCATACGGGCTCTTCTCAGATAATTAATTTCATTTTTCACATTCTCCGGAATATGTCTGTAATACACAAATAAATAAGGGTGATGGTAATAGCTTGAAACTATAAGATCATTGTTATCGACAGAAATTCTTGAAAGTTCAATACCGCTTGAAAAGTCATTTACACGTAGAAATTTCCCGACTTCATCTGAAAACTTCACATCACCTGAATCAAAAGGCATTCTTTCTATCAGGTTTCCCCACTGGCCTTTTCGTTTGACTTCATACATTAAAAAAACAAATCCATTCTTAGCCGCATCACTTGAAATAAAATTCCGGCTGGCCTCAGATTCAGGATTTATTATGCCTGCATCAACCATCAGTTTAAGGCTTTGTGACTTTGCTGAGACTTCTTCTGCTAATATTATAGTTTTTTCAGATGCTAAATTAATTCCATGATCCAAGGCTTCACGGGTATTACTTGATATCAAATTACCGATTCCGCGGTTAACAAGTGAATTAGTAGCAATAATCACAGGCAAAGAAGGAAGAATGGCTATACACATAAAGACGAGTGCAATCTTTGTCCGTATACTAGTATCTTTAGGTGTAAAATCTTTTTGCGCCCGGCGCTTAAACGAAACAAATATTAAATAAAGGGCGATTATTATCGGAACTGCCATCAAAACATTTACAAAATAATAATCATCCCCGTCCGGAGATACGCGCGGGAACAGACCAATGACAACTATCGAACAAAAGAAAAGAAGACCAATAACAACAACATAATCAATTGGTTTGGCCTTTTTTGAATACGATACAAATAAAGATTTTAATTTAACCAGTAATAACCGGATATCAGCTGCAACTCTCATCAGAGAGCATTTTTATCCTTGTCAAAATCTGTTTCAATGAGCTTGCAGATGCGTTCTACAACTTCAGTTTCATTTACACCTTCAGCTCTTACAAGAAGCTTTGTTCCGTTGGAAATTCCAAGACCGAGAACACTCATTATTGATTTTGCATTCGCTTCATCTTTATCCTTAATCATATAAACTTCGCATGAATCATACTGCATTGCAATCTTCACAATCATTGTTGCCGGACGAGCATGAAGCCCCGCGTCATGAGTTACTACAATTTCCTTTTCAAACATCACTGCTTCTCCATTCTCATCCAGTTTTGAATTTTAGCATCCAGCTCACGTGCTGAATGTACTCCCATTTTTTTTAGACGCTGATTCAGTGCAGCTGTTTCCACTATGATCGGAATATTTCTTCCTGGTCTTACCGGAAGCAGCACATGAGGAACTTTTACGCCGATAATTTCATAAAAATTTTCGTCAATTCCTGAACGGTCATAATCAGCCATATAATTCCATTCTTCAAGCGAAACAATCAACTCTATTTTTTTCCGGTTCCTTACTGATATTATTCCGTAAATATCACGTATATTCAGAATGCCCAAACCCCTTATTTCAATATGATGCCGTATCAAATGAGATCCTGTACCTGCGATGGTATTTTCATCAAGCTTTTTTATTTCTACAATATCATCTGCTATAAGCCTGTGGCCGCGTTCGATAAGCTCAAGAGCTGTTTCACTTTTTCCGATGCCGCTTTTTCCGAGAAGAAGAACACCGAAACCGAAAACATCAACAAGAGTTCCGTGAACGTTAACAATCGGCAGAAGAGAATTTCTTATTTTTCTGGTCAAAATATCTATTAAATCCGCAGTTGAAAGCGGAGAAACCAGAACAGGCACCTTCTTCTGAATTGCCGTATCAATAAAATCGGCAGGGGGCCTCACTCCATGACTAAAAATACAACAAAAAACATCGAATGAAAAAAATTCCTTCATTACCTTTTTTCTGACATCAGAAGAAAGATTATTGAAATATGAACTTTCGCCTTTTCCGAATATCTGAATTCTGTCATGGGCGAAATGTTCAAAAGCACCGGCCAGGCATAGACCTGGTCTATTGATATCGGCAAAGATTATCTCCTTGCCGAAACCGGTTTCATCTGTAAGCGAAGTGAGTTCGAGATCAAACTCACTTCGCTGATAAATCAAATCTTTAACCGTAATTTTCACAATTATTTCTCGGCAACCATCATAAGCTCTACCCGTTTTCCCTTCTGATAGACTACATTATGAGCTCCGCTGTCAGCATTAACGAAAGGAATAAACCATCTCTCGGAACTGACAAGCTCATTCAGGGCATCAGAAACATTCATCTTTTTCACACTGACTGAGGATTTATCCATTTTTATTTCAGGATTTGTCCACGAATCTTTTACAACCTGAAAATCATATTCTGCAATATCTGACGAAGCAACTGATAATTTATACTGACCGTTTCCTCCGAAAAGAACAGCACTTTCACCTTTTTCGTTTTTATAAACCCTGAAATAATCACCGTCTACCTTTAGCTGAAGATAAGCTTCAGCGTCAGAAGAAGGTTTCGACGAAACTTCGTTATAAACAATATTCATTTTTTCATCATCATCAGCGTGAACATCAACAATCGGAACTTCTCCGAGGTGAGTACCCTTATGAAGCTGATGTTTCTCCTTAAACTTCTTAACCTGCTGTTCAAGTTTATCCATAAGAATATCAAGAGCTGAATAAAAATCACCGGCTTTTTCAATTCCGTGAAAATGTACACCATCAGCATAAATAAGAACTTCACATGTCTTATCCATTTTTTCAGAATAGTAAACTAGCTTGAACTCTATAACCTGATTAAAATACTTTTCAAGTTTTACAATTTTCTTTTCGGAATATTCTTTTAGTCTTTCCGAAATGGAGATGTGTCTGCCTGTTACATTGACTTTCATAGAGCCTCCTATTATTTTATCAAATTAATCCTCTTCCGTTTAGAAGAAGAAGGAATTCCCATAATGGTTCTGTACTTAGCGACCGTACGTCTTGCAACATCGTAACCGCTTTTTGAAAGAATGCGTGATATATCTTCATCTGAAAGCGGAGAATCAGTTTTTTCATTAGACACAAGATCGCTAATAATTTTTTTAATTTCATCCGAAGAACTGTTCTCTCCTCCGAAAATTCTGTTAGAAAAGAAATGTTTGAGAGCATATATTCCATACTCGGTTTCTATATATTTTCCTGATACTGCACGGCTGACAGTAGATTCATGGAAATCAGTTTCAGCTGCAATTATCTGATATGTTAACGGATTTAATACAGTTCCGCCTGAACGAAGAAATTCTTTTTGGTGATTCATAACAGAACGCAGAACTTTTTCAAAAGTTACTCTTCTGTCATAAATATTTTTCAGTAATCCTTTTGCCGAATCGAGACCGTCTTTGATGAATTTTCTGATATCTTTATCAATATTCTTTTTACGCAGAACATTTACATAGTAACTGTTGATTTTAATATCGGGTATATTCCCGTCATAATACTGTATTATTATCTCATCATCGACAAGAACGACTTTTGCTTCGGGGAATACTCTTTCTGCAAGAGCGGCGGAATATGATCTTCCGGGATAAGGTTCAAGTTTAGCAAGAAGACCGCTTAACTGTTTAATTTCAGGAATAGAAATACATAACTCTTTTGAAAGTCTATCCCATGATAAATTCTTAAGAAGTTCAAAATGTCTTTTTATCATCTCGTGAAGTTTTTGTTCATCAGGAAAATTTATTCTGCTCTGTACGAGAAGAGTTTCCTGTATGTTCGCACAACCGCATCCCAGCGGATCAAGCTGATGAAACATATCAAACAGTTTACTGCAACGTTTCGGATCAATACCGGAATCAGATACAATGCTTTCGGCGGAAACGGTAAGAAAGCCGTCAGAATCGGTGAAACCCGCAATTTTTTCTAGAAAAAGCAGTTCTTTTTTATCAAGATCAAGCTCACGGATCTGTTCGACAAAATGTTCATAAAGAGAAATTTTATGCGAAGTCAGACTTTCCAAATATTGCTGTTTACGGTCTTCATCAGCTGAATAAACATCATCTTCCCCTTCAATACTTGAGGAGGAATCAACACCCATCGAGAGGGAATAAATTAGTTCGTCATTTTTTTCACTGCTGACAGAATCAACTTCTTCCAGAACAGGATTATTTTCGAGTTCAATCTGGATTAACTGAGAAAGCTCAAGAGAGTTCATCTGAAGCATCTCAAGCGATTGCTTGAGATTCTGCGTCATGGCCAGCTTCTGAGTCTGCTTTAAAGATGTTTGTAATCCTACTGCCATATCCACCACTTAAGTCAATATAGCACGAAAGTACGACATTGTCAACAAACCTTTGAAATCAGTTTTTCCGTTTATTCCGATCAAGGTATTTCTTGTATTGCGCAAGTATAAGATATGCTGCTATCACCGATAAAACAAATGCAACGATATACGATGGAAGAATTTTGTCATCAAAAGAAAGAATATCATAATAAGCAAAAATTCCGGATATGACCAAAGTAATCACGCTTATAAAAAGAGATATAAGAAGATAAATCTTCCGTCCGAATTTGAACAAAAAATTAATAAAAAATCCTGCAATAAGCGATAAAGACAGATGGAAAGGTATCATAAAAATCAACAAACCGATCATCATGCTGAAATCAGCCGGTGAAGCAAAAAGAAAACACGGAAACAGCATAAACAGAAAAAATAATCTTCTCATCAGGTACCTCAAAAACATACCAAACCAAATCAATCTGCGTGCAAGTCTTTTTTACTTACGCAGAATAAACTTATATGCCGGGCATGAAAAAATACCAGGTCCTTTTTCTTCAAGCGTCTCAGGATCATAACGTTTCCATTTTATTACAAGATTCTTCCCGTCAAATGACCATGTACCGGTCTCACCTGTTTTAGCAAGCTTGACTGTTCCATCAGCATATAAGCCGACCTGACTTGTCCAATGCCTATGCTCGCCGTAATACACGCCTGCGATCTTCTTTGCTGTAGCTGCATCAGGTTTCGGCAGAGGTTTAAGACGTTCTTCCGCAGTTTTATCAACTGGTATTGCGAAATACTCTTTTGATAATACCGGATAGCCCCCATTTGTGCCGTCAATAATCCATTTCCGATAATGACGCGTGCTTTTTTCCTTTGCCATTTTATTAAGATTAGAAAGAAGTGATCCTTCCATATCTTTGCGCTTCTTCGGATCATCATCGGTTCTTATCATAATGTTTGACGACGGGGAATCAAATGAATAAACGGTTCCATAAAAAGACTCTTCTTCCATCTCATCCGGATCGGCTTTTTTCTTATCCAGCATGCTCATAAAATCAAGCGCATTATCAACGGCATTCTTCTTCTTATCGCTTTTCTTAATATAATAATATGAACCTTTCGCATATTTTACATTGCTGTTGATACCGCCGGATTTCGCCTGTTTAAGCCAGAATCCGTTCAATACTGCATATAAGGTTTTGTCGGTTTCACCCCAGCGCACCCCGGCATTACCCATAATGCCCCCAGCCTGATTTGTTCCAGCACCTTTAACTGTTACTGCTCCGGTATTGTAGCTGTTTTGAACATACACATCAGTACCGCCGAGTCCTCCAGCATAAAGAATTCCATCTTTTGCCGAACTTCCGCTGACATTTCCAGTATTATAACTGTTTATAATCATGGCATTATTTCCGGCAATACCTCCCGTATAGATCTCCGCTTTCCCTGTTGCCGAGACTGAAATATTACCGGTATTATAAGTATTAATGAATCCGTATACTCCGCCGAATGCAAATGTACTTGATGCAAAACGGGCGTTTTCATTATTTCCGCCTAGTCCTCCGACTATTATTTGCTCAGCCGTTTTTGCATTTACAGTTATATTCCCGGAATTGTATATCTGACCTGTTTCAACAAATTTCTGATTAATTCCTGTTAAACGCGGAGATGACATTCCAACTCCGAACAGCCCTCCGACTTTAAGAAATCGAATATTACCTGATGCAGAAATAGAAATTGCTCCGGTATTGTAAACATTTGAGCATTCATTGTTCACGAGAATGGAAGAAATACCGCCGACACAAATTTCTTCTCCTGAGGCTCTAACTGTAACCGAACCGCTGTTATAACATCCTGAAATATTTTTTGCAGGCTGAGTACAGACTCCTGAAACTTGGAGATTACCTGGCTCGATTCTACCTTTACGGTTTTTCAAACGCGAATCGATAACATCACCTTCAAATAAAATAGTTCCTTTGTTGGAGGAATTTGCCAGAGCAAACCTGCATCTAACGGCAAGTCCTGATACAAAGGAGTCTCCTTTACCTTTTACCGTTACCGAAGCCTCACTGTGGCAGTTTTCAATTTCATCCGCTTCTATCGCAAGCGCTGCGGCATAGACTTTCAATGTGAGCTTTTTTTCAACACCGTAATAAGTTATCTTTGATCCTTTTCCGATCGTCAGGTTTTTTATTGAACCTGCTGACTGAAAAAGGGCCAACTCGATCTCGGCATCTCCCGTATCTGAACTGATATTCGGAGGTGTAGTTCTGTCGCTGATATTCAAATTAGATATAACATGTCCGCCTCCGTCAAAAAATGAACCATTGGATCTTATTGACGGAAATTCAAACTTAGAGCCGTTCATATCAAGATCTGCGGTCAGTTTAACATAGTTTTTAACAAAGGCATGATTAAGCCCTGTTAATCCGTTTTTCTTACCGAATGCAACCATATCAAGATTTGCTTTTGCGAGTTCTCCGAAATACGCGAGTTTTCCGGCAGTATCGATAATAAAAGGATTAATTTCACTGTTGGGTTTTGCTGGATTTAAAAGTTTAAACGGGTATTTCTTGCCATCCCACTTCCGCCCATCAGCAGCAAAAGTATTATCTATAAACAGAGTAAAAATAACCGCAATAATTATTATAAAATTACAAAAACAACAAGAAAGGAATGATTTCATATTCAACTCCGGGATGGTTCAGATATCATCAAACTGCAACGACAGCCAACAGTTCTATAAGATTAAAACCGGTTAATTGCGGTCATTTAAAAATTCAAATTATATTTTGCAAATCAAAGCTGAGGCAGTAGCGGCAACACCCTCTTCTCTTCCGGTAAACCCGAGTTTTTCCGTGGTTTTGCCTTTTACGGATATTCTATCATAATCAATTGAAAGATCCTCTGCCATGACTTTTTTCATTGCATCAACATAAGGAGAAATTTTAGGCTTTTCACAGATAACAACCGAATCAATATTTATAATCTGCCACTTCGCTTCAGCAAGTCTGGCAGAAACTTCTCTGAGTATTAAACGGCTTGAAATGTCTTTATTTTTTAAATCATTATCAGGATAAAGCCTTCCGATATCACCAAGCGATGACGCGCCGAGAAGCGCATCAACAATCGCGTGAATCAAAACATCTGCATCAGAATGACCAAGAAGACCTTTTTCAAACGGAATACAGACTCCGCCTATTATGCATTCGCGATTATCTGCAAATCTATGGACATCATATCCAGTACCAACCCTTATATCAGAGATTGAATACATCGGCAAGGGAACTCAACTTTAATACATCTAATACTTTTTCACTCACATTGCTCATTTTCAAAACCCGGCCCTTTTTCTTCTGAAGTTTCAGAAGACTGATTAAAACACCAACACCGGATGAATCAATATAATCAACACCGGAAAGATCAATTTCGATATCTTTTTCCGAATTCTGCCCGAGATTTAAAAGTTTATCTTTAAAATCCTTGATCGTCATCATTTCTATGTCGCCTTTTACAACAACAATTGTGCTGTCGGCAGAATCAGTAATATTTATATCCATAAAAACCTTCCGAGCCTTCTATTTAATTTCCGTATAGAATATTTATATATTAGCATAAAGTCAATATAAAAATCACAGTATCCTTTCTATTATTGCTCTTGCAGACATTCGGTTATTAAAAATATTTTTTTCGATTTTTACAATTAAATCAGCTTTTCGTTTTTCATGAACCAAACGAAGAGTATCTTTCATTTTCCATCCGATAAAATCGATATCAGAAGAACATCTTATCTTCGCATGCTCCCCGAATTCCTGATACGAATCTGGTATAAGCGACTGACAGAGAAATACAGGCTGCTCATTGTTCTTTCCGAATGGAGAAAGATTCTTCAATTCATCAGCAAAAGCCAGGCTGATTTCTTCTTCTCTGATCACACAGTCATAACGGATAGGAGAATCCGAAAATTCAAAAATAATATCCTGATCAAATTTATTTAAAAAATCTTTAAAAGATGACTCGCTTATAGAAAATCCGAAAGCCGAAGGATGACCTCCGAAACGCAGAAACATATCAGAAAATTTTTCTGCATGAGAAAGAATATCCGTATTCAGAAAAGATCTTGCTGAAGCCTTAATTATCCCATCCTCTGCTTTTACGGCTGCCACAGCTGGTTTTTTGTACATTTCAGATATCCTTGATGCGATTATTCCGGTTATTCCCTCGGGAACATCTTCAGAGTAATAAAGGACAATATTCTCATACGAATTATCAACACATTCTTCGGCGGATTCAATAGCCGTTTTGAAATGATTTTTACGTATTCTGTTTATATCACTGATTTTTTTATATAATACCTCAGTATCAATTCCGTATAAAAAATCCGCTGTCAGCTCCGATTCACCGAAACGGCCGGGAGAATTTAATAAAGGCGCTACGACCCAGCTGATATAAGCTGAATCAGCCGTTTTATTCTGACTCCTGAGCCTTATAATCTGCGGAAGATCAGACTTTTCAAACAGAATTAATCCGCAGAAAACTATTGATCTGTTAGCATCAAGAACAGGCACAACGTCCGCAACAGTTCCAATTGCCGCAAATGGAAGATTATCAAACAGGAAGTTCATTATTTTCTTTGATGACATGAGAGAAGAAAATATAAATTTTGTTTTAACATCAGTAATTTCAAGAAACTCCAGATAAAGTTCTTGCGAACGGCTCTTTACATTTATCAATGCCGAAGAAAACATTTTTGACATAAGAATATAATCAGCACAATCATAAACAGTTTTTTCTTCAATTGATTCAGAAACAATAATATACTTTGACAAATCCGAAGGAAGCTTTCCGATTTTCTCAAATGAAAGATTTTTTGAACAGTATGATTCTCCGTTAGATATAAAAAGCACTTCCTTATCATAAGCAGGAAGATACGAATAAAGAAAAGCCGCGCACAGAAGAAGAGCAACTCCGCATCCTGCGAGCTCGCGATACGGGTATTTCGAATTCTTCATTTTAGGATTTACTATCAAAGCATCAGGAAGATCTTCTGAAGGATCGTGATGATCACAGATGATCACCTGTATACCGAGAGCAGCGGCATATTCAATAATCTCATTATCTCGTATACCGCAGTCCAGAGTAAGAATAATCTCACAGCCTTTCTGAGCGGCTTCTTCAACAGCCCTTTTATTTAAACCGAATCTTTCATTTCCCTTAGGAAAATCATATGAATAATCAAAACCGATTTTATCAAAAAGATTCCGGACTATTGTAAGTGAAGTTAAACCGTCTATATCGGAATCAGAAAATATATAAATTTTTTTCTTTTCCCGGAGGGAAGATTTGAGCAAATCAACGGCTTCCTTCATCTGGCATATATCGAAAGGAGATTCGGAAAAAAGTCTGTCTCGTCTCAGATATTCACTTAGCACATTATCATCAAAGCATCCGCGTGAGGCCATCAAACGCCGGAATGCAGCACTGTACTTGTCAGTATTACTGGAAAAAATTTCCTGCTGTTCAATCTCGGCTGCAGACATTCTATGAATTTTTGTCCTTTTTTATGCGTTTCTGAGAAAGATACTTTGCTCCGTCATTCTGACTGGGAGAGAGAATTTCAACCCTTGCATCAGGAAAAGAACTATAAATCTCATTAAACGACGTAAGCAGCTCAGCAATTCTCTGATCAGCAGGTTCATCCTTTCCCAGAACGAGACGCATAACAGGAGAATTGTCGATATAAAGTCTAAGTGACTTCGTTTTAAAATATGATGCAATTCGCATCGATTTAATCATGGTTGAAAAAAGTGCTTCTTTTTCGGAATTATCAGTGAGAGAATAATGAACTTTGCCTAAAAGAGTATCTGAAAAATCTTTTATCAAAATACCGGATGCATATTGATCGGTCTTCTTAAAAACAGCCGCAAAAATCTTAAGAGAACTTTCAACAGGAACAGCTGATAAATCAGCGCCGGCGAAAAGTTCAATTTCATCCCCACTCATTTCAGTTTTCTTTTTTATTACTATTTTTTTGCGTGATTTATCCGGTTCATACTTCATCAGGAGAGAACGGGCTTCTTCAATGAATTCGACCACGTCTTTTACATCAGCTCCGGCCGAAACCGCTATCTTTTCAATGTCCTTTCCCTCGGAAAGCATCGCTAAAACTTTATCAATACTTAAAAGCATGGTTCCCCCGTCAGCATATTTTCAAAGGACTGCGCTCAACAGCACTTACTACCTTAACACCAGAAAGAGCATTATTTGTCAAGCAGTCGCGAATATCGCGTTTCATAAGGTCGGTAATCATTTTCTCGGTAGCGAAATGAGTTGCGTCAATAATCGCGAATCCGTTAGCTTCAGCGTAATGAGCCTTATGAAAAGTGACATCACCAGTTATAACGCAATTTATTCCGTTTATTTCGCTTTTTTTCAGAATTTTTTCAGCTTCCGAACCGCCTGATCCGTTTAAAAAAGCTACTCTTTTCAACTGCATAGATTCCATTCCGCAATAGGACAGCCTTTCTATACCCAAATTATTTTTTATGAATTCAATCAACTCAGCAAGCGTCATTCCGTTAAAATCAGAAAAAGCAAAATATTCATCATCGGAAACCATACAGATTTTCCCGAAAGCTGATTCTGCAAGATCTTTGAGATATAATCTGTCAGCACAAGTATGAAAGGAAACAATTGAAATCCGTTTTGCAGCAGCACTTAGAAACGCGCTCTGAAGAGATTCTGAATAATCAAACGATTTTACCGTTTCAAAAAAAAACGGATGATGTGTAACTATTAAATTTGCAGAATTTGTTACGGCCTGGTCAAGCACTGAAGGAGAAAAATCAAGTGAAGTCATAATCCCGGTAAGTTCATCATCACCGAAAAAGAGCTGTTTTCCTGAATTGTCCCAGTCTTCCTGGATTTCAGGATGAAATATTTCAACAAGCTTTTCATAAAAAACGGATATATTCATAAATCTCCGATAAACATTGAATCACCATAAGAAAAAAAACGGTAATTATTTTCAACGGCGGTACGGTATGCGTTCATGATATTTTCATATCCGGCAAACGCCGATACAAGCATCAATAGAGTAGATTTCGGCGTATGAAAATTCGTAATCAGACAGTCTGCCGATCTGACTTCATATGGCGGGCGTATAAATATTTCCGTTATCCCTTCCCCTGGTACATTTTCACTGCCCTTAAAAGTCGATTCAAGAACACGCAGAGACGTAGTTCCGACAGCAATGACTCTTCTGCCTTCTTTTCTCGCCGAGTTTATTTTTGAAGCAACAGATTCACTTAAAAAATACTTTTCCGAATGCATCTTATGCAACGAAAGATCTTCATGTCTGACCGGAGAAAAAGTCCCCCACGATACAAACAAAGTCAGATAGGCACATTCCGCACCTTTATCATTAATTTTTTGAATTAAATCTTTTGTAAAATGAAGTCCTGCTGTCGGAGCCGCAACTGCTCCGGCTTCTCTGGCATATACGGTCTGATATCTTTCCATATCTGAATTTTCTGCATCCCTGCGGATATACGGCGGCAGCGGAACTTCGCCTATTGTGCTTAAAATATCTTCATTAAAAGAAACGGATGTTTCTATTTCAACATAATCCCCGCTGCGGCCCCGTACATTAATGGATACAGATGAATCTTTTTCAGATATTAGTACTTCACCCTGATGAAGCTTTTTTGTCCGGTTTGATATTGCATACCATATTTTATCGCTAAGTCTGAAAGAAAGAACGAATTCGACTCTGGCTCCGCTTTCACGGATAAAATATAGTCTTGCATTAATAACTTTTGCATCATTAAAAATTAAGAGATCACCTCTTCTCAAATAAGAATCAATATTTGAAAAGATATCATGCTTTAATACGCCGTTTTCTCGTGCCATTACAAGCAGTTTCGACGAAGAACGATCAGAAAGCGGTTTCTGGGCAATCAGCCTTTCAGGAAGGTCAAAATCAAAATCATTGAGATTCATTTAAAACTCGCACATAAGCAGGGTTATATCATCATCGATAGGCTTATTGTCCGAATATTCGGACATATCCGCAAAAAGGCTTTCTAAAATATCATGTGAAGTTTTATCCATATGATTTATAAAAGACTGTGAAAGCAAATTTTCTCCGTACATCTTACGTTCTGCATTAGTCTGCTCAATTATACCGTCAGTAAAAAAAAGCAGTTTGTCGCCTGGGCTGTAATCTATTACAAATTCACCGTAATCAGCATCATCGACTATACCGAGAGCGACACCTTTTACATCTATTTTTTCAAACATTCCCTTGTTTTTCCGCCAGAAAAGCGGATACGGATGCCCAGCTTTTGCCATGGTAATGAGCCGGTTCTTAACGTCAACCACAGCATAAAAACATGTAGCAAAATAACTGTTTACCATCAAAGAAAGATGTCTATTGAGTGTTTTAATCAGAAGCGCCGGCTTGTCTGAAAAACTTTCGGAATAAATCGTAAATGCGCTTTTCAAAACTCCGGTTATCATCGCGGCACTTACTCCATGCCCCGAAACATCAGCAATCAGAAATGATACAAGAGAATCATTAATCTTTCTTACATTAATAAAATCTCCGCCGACTTCTATGCACGGTTTATAGAGATAACTGCGCCTTATTCCTCCGGGCAAAGATTCAGAAGAATCAAGAAAATCAGTTCCGATGAAAAGCCGCTGCATTCTTGCAGCATGCTGAAGATCTTTGGATATTTCATCAAGCGCAGCTGTTTTTTCACGCAGATTTGACTGCGAAAATGTGAAATTTGTGACAATATTCCTGAAGCGTTTGAAAGTTTCATGAAGACAATTTGAATAAAACTTATTCGATATGCTGATATTTGCGGCAATCAACGGATCAAATGCGTTCTTGGAAAGTTCATACACAACCGATTCTTCCACGCATTCAACAGTTGCTGAACGCGGAAGACGGTCAATCAGAGCAAGTTCTCCGAAAAAAGACCCCGCCGGGAGATTCCCTAAATTCGTATTATTATCCGACCAGATAGTGACTTCTCCGTCTTTTATAACGAACATCGAATCACCGGTTTCTCCTCTGTTTATGACACGGCTGCCTTTGGAGAATTTTCTTTCAACCAGAAGAGGTATCAATTCGGCTATTTCATCCCTTGTGAAATTTGCGAATAAAGAAATCGATTCAAGTATTTCAAAAAGCGAAGTTTTTCTCATATTAGCTAAGATCAATACCCTCTGCCAGAATATCAACAGAAATTTTTACAATTTCCTTATCATAAAATATACCGGACTTTTCATTCAGCTCGCGTATGGCAACTCCGGTTCCAAGGGAAGGTCTGTATGGGCGGTGAAAAGAAATCGCCTCAATAACATCCGCAATAGAAATTATTTTTGCCTCGATGATTATCTGATCGCCTTTAAGTCCTCTTGGGTATCCCGATCCGTCAATACGCTCATGATGCTGATAAACCATCTCAGCCAGCGGCCATTCGAATTCGATATCTTTCAAAATATTATAGCCTGCAACAGAATGCGTTTTAATCAGTTCAAATTCCATAGGTGAGAGTTTTCCTGGTTTTGAAAGAATTTCAACCGGAATTGCGATTTTCCCAATGTCATGAATTATTGAAGCAATTCTTATCCCTTCAATGACATTCTGCGGCATTTTCATTTTTCTGGCAATTGCCTCAGCAAGAATAGAAACTCTTTTCTGATGTCCTGCAGTATACGGATCTTTCAACTCAACTGTATGGGCGATAACACTGATCATTGATTCCATAGCGTCATTAAGCTTTAGAATAGTTGACTGAAGATTTGTAGCAATTTTTTCCTTTTCAGTGTTATCTACTATTTCTGTAATTATAATATCAAGATCATCATTTTTTGAAATAGCCGAGTAAAGAAGGACGCTTCGTATTTCACCTGAAAAATCATAGAAATATGCCGGAAATTCAACAATAGATCCTTTATTTAAAAGCTCTTCCAGCCATTTTGTTTTAAAATTATCGCCGACCCAAAATTCATCTTCATTTAATTTTTTCAGTGATTTAGCGTCATATCCGAAACTGCGTGAAAATGATTCGTTGATATGAGTAATTTTACCCGAATCCATTTCCATAATAAATTTCGGATTTGACGACAGATTAAACAAACTTGAAAAGGCATCATTTTTTATTTTTTTCAACGAATCCACCGTAAATTCATTTTCCAGGTTTAAATTCCGCACCCGGCAAAGTCATTATATTCGAAAAAAATAATAATTCAATATAAAATAAAACCTAATAAACAAAAAAAGAATCAATATTTCATAATATCTTCCGGCTTAATGATAACAGGTGAAAAATCGGCAAAAGAAAAATCACTTTCCCTGACATTCATTACTTTTGCCGAATCACCCACAATTACATAAATGAAATTTTCAGGTGTTATATATTTTTTTGCCGCAGCCATAACCTCTTTTTTAGTAAGCGCTCTAATTTTTTCAGGATATGATGTATAATGATTATCGGGATTCCCGCTATAATCACTTCTGGCATACGTACTCACAATGTCTCCGGGAGAACGGAAATACGAAGGTAAAGTTTCGATAAGCATATTTTTAGCACTTTCAAGTTCAGCATCGGTGATGCCGTCTTTGAGAAATTTGTTAATTTCATAAAGACATAACGAAACAGCCTTCGCAGATGTTTCATTTCTGGTAAAGAAATCGACATAGAATGTACCCGGATAGGTATAATTCGATTCTGCATGAGAATAAATACTGTAAGTCAGACCAGCATCTGATCTGACTGCACTTCCGAGACGCGAAGTAAAACCTCCCCCGCCCAAAATTATTCCTGCAATACTCAGTGCATAATAATCCGGATGAGGTCTTTTGATAAAAGGCAGCCCCATGCGGATATACGACTGCGATATCTTCTTATCAATTATAAAGCACTTGTTCGGACTATTGACAGCAACCGAAGGAAAATTGATGCCAGTATTGGATTTGCCCATATTCGCTGAAAATATTTTTTCGAGTCTTTCCGTCATTTCTTTTTTATCAAAATTACCCGAAATATAGATGATCATGTTTCCATTTTTAATCACAGCATTGTGATGATCTATTAAATCTCTTTTAGAAATTGCGGCAATGGATTTTTCATCGGCAAGACCGGCAATTATGCTGCCGGAATACATTGCCTTTATATATGCGGCCTCAAGAAGGCTTTCGGGATTGTCAAAACGGTATTTTACATATTCGGTAGCAATAGACTTTTCTTTATCAAGAATTTTCTCATCAAATGAAGGATTAAACAGCATTTTCTCTATCATAGTTAATGCCGTTTCTGAATATTCGGATAAAAAATCTGCTAAAAAAACAAGAGAATCATTGTTAGAACTAAACCCGATATTTATGGAATAACGTGCCAGTAAATCATCAAGTTTTTCAGGAGAATATCCGTAAACACCGCCTCTTCGCATAAGTACTGCAAAAAGAGAAGAAAGACCATCCTTGCCTTTTGGATCAAGAATCGATCCAGATTTGAAGATTACACCCATGCTCACCAGAGGAAGGGTTTTATCTTCTGCAATATAAAGCTTTATTCCGTTTTTAAGAATAATTCTTGATTCTTTTCCTCCTGGAATTTTCCAATCAAGTTTTTCATATGATAAAAGCGATGGATGCAGAGCGGTCTTATTCTTTGCTCCGGCATGCTGAACACCGCAGAATAATACTATTGCGGCAGTTAAAAAATATGCTGATTTTTTTTTCATAAACTAATTCCCTTCCTGCTGCGATTTCGCATTGATAAGAATTCCGATAGTCTGCTTTTCCCTAATCATATATCTTGCCGCCGCGGCCGGAAGATCTTCTTTTTTAACGGAAATAATTTTGTCAGTATAATCAAACATCCCTCTCCATCCTCCCATTGCTTCGAATCTGGCAATCTGATCAGAAATCCTCTCAAGGGATTTTAATCCGGAAAGATAAGAGAATCTAATTGAATTTTTAACTCTCTCCATTTCTTCATCAGAAGGTGGATCCTTTTTTATTTTATCGATTTCCTCATAAATTATTTTCTCAACGGTCACAGGATCAGAGCCGGCAATAAGCGATGCCGAAATAATAAAGTATCCTCCGTGAATTCTGAATGAATTTGAAACATCAGCGTCAGTACACAATTTTTCAGAATCAACGAGACGTTTATAAAGACGTCCGGTTCTTCCGCCAAGAATACCTTCAATAACATCAAGTACGAAGACATCATCATTCGGATAAGGCGGAATATGAAACATAATGTCAATACGCGGCTCGGAATCCGCCCTCATGACATACCGGGTCTCTCCTTCTGCCGCAGGCTCTCTTGTTACAACTGACTGCTTCGCCTTTACCGCTCTCGGAATATTACCGAAGTATCTTTCAATATCCTGGCGGGCCTTTTTAGAATCTATATTTCCGGAAAGAACAATCATCGCATTATCAGGAGTATAATACCTTCTCACATGTTCTTCCATTTTCGGCCGGGTATACGACTGAATGTCGCTCATATAACCGATAGTAGGAATTCTAAACGGATGAACTGTATAAAAACGCGCCAAGAGATTCTCATAGTAGGAATTAACCGGCTGATTTTCATAGCGCATACGGCGTTCTTCAGCAACGACATCCCGTTCGCTGTAAAATTCACGCAGAACCGGATTCTGCATACGGTCGGATTCAATCCAGTAAAAAAGTTCGACCTTGTTTTTAGGTAAAGTAACCAGATAGGCCGTAAGATAATCACTAGTCCATGCGTTAAGCTTGGAACCGCCGTTTTTCTGATAGGTTTCCCATATCTCATCTTTCTTTATATATTTTCTCTGCTCAGTAAGCAGAGAATAGATTTCTTTTTTCATTTTGACAATCCGGGCATCATCATCCGATGCACCAGAATCTTTAAGCTTTTGAATATTTTCTGCAATCAAATCCATTTTGCGGATATACGGAAGTTCCTTATTGTAATCTTTAGTACCGAGAATTTTTGTTCCCTTAAACATCATGTGTTCATACATATGAGAAAGACCGCTCGTACCCGGGCCCTCATACATTGATCCGACAAAATAGTAAAGCCGGCATGAAACAACAGCGACATCATTGTTTTTAACAATAACAACCTTTAGTCCGTTCGATAGAGTAAAAGATTCAACAGGAAGACTTATCTTCTCAGCTTTCAATAAGGAAACAAATGTTAAAAACGCGATCATGGTAATTTTGCGCATAGAACCTCCGCACTCTTTATATGACTTATTTCGATAATCGCGTCAATAAAAAACTTCACTTAAACTGCCCCATACATTAAGCGGAAATTGAGCTTTACAATTTTATCAAATCAGTCTTTCTGGAGAAAAATTGTTAAATGGATCAAATATGAAAGATAATGCCGAAATAAAAATCACTTTTTCTGAATCCGAAGAAAATAATCCATTATGTTTTTTCAGTGCCAGAATAAACTTTTTCAGAAATACACCGGCAAATGCAGCATTTTCAATTATATGCAAAAATCCGGATGATATTTATTTTTCCTGCAACGAAGTAAACATTTCTCCGAAAAATACTCCGAGAAACACTTCTGAATTTATTTCAGAACGGATATATGCCGGGCTCAAACCCGGATTAAATACTATTGAATATTCTCATCCGCTTTTTATTCAAAAACGCACTGCAGGCAGTTTTATCTTCGGAAAATCCAAAGAAATATCAACAGCATTCGCCGAACTGAAACAGATTAAGGCAGTTTTCGAAAATAAAGATTTCTCAATAACCATCGAGTCATCTTCAGATATAAAAAGTTCATTTGTCAAAGACTTGATTCTTTCTCCGTTTATAATTTTTTACGGCGGAAAAAATATCGGCGAAGAACGAGGCGTAAATTACAAGACTAAAACAAAAAGAAAAAATAACGTTCTTTATTCTGATTTGAAATTCGGCATTGAATTTCCTGACAGAATTTCGGTAAGCATCGGCCGCAGAAGACTTTTCCGTTAAAGCTTCAAAATGCTGAAAGGTAAGACTCTAGCGGAGGATTATATTTTACATTCATAAAATACAACCCGTACGGCGGAGCTGTATCGCCTGATGCAAGTCGTGTTTTTTTACAAAGAATTTCCTTCATCATAACCGGATCGCTTTTACTTTTCTCAATAGAAACAAGCGTGCCTACAATAGTTCTGATTTGATTATGAAGAAAAGCATTACCTGCAATATCAATATAAATAAGATCATCGCACTTTTCAATATCAATCCGGCTTATTTCCCTTACAGTGCCCTCGGAGGCAGAACAAGTTTTACAAAACGATGCAAAATCATGTTCTCCAATCAGATATGACGCAGACTCGCGCATTCTATCTATGTCAAGCGGAAGAGAAACCCACATAGCCCGGTAAAGACTGAAAGGACTCCTTAAATGATGATTGTGAATAATATACCGGTATTCTCGTTCACATGCCGAATAGCGCGAGTGGAAATCGTCCGGGACAATAAAAAGATTCTTAACAGAAACATCTTTTTCGAGAATTCCGTTTATGGAAATAGCGAGCTTCTGCAGATTCATATCTCTCGGAATGTTGAAATGAATCACCTGTCCCAAAGCATGAACTCCTGAATCGGTTCTGCCGGCAGCAGTTATTTTAACTTCTTCAGAAAAAATAATTTCTAATGCTTTTTCGACATCGCTTTGCACTGTCCGGATTTCAAGCCCTTTCTGCAATTGGAATCCGCAGAAAGCACTTCCGTCATATTGAAGAAGCGCGGCTATTCTCACTGATTAGGCTCTGGCTGACCTTTGATCTCTTCAATCATAGTATTCATTTTATCATACATTTCACGGGTCATATCAATCAAAGGACCGGGTTTTTGTTTAGTCGATTTCCCTATTCCGAATATTCTGCTCAAGTAACGTTTCGTGCGTTCAAGATTTTCAAGTCTCTTCTGAATATCGGATTCCTTTGCACCTATTTTGACTGTAAGAGACGAGTAGAGAAAAAGAACTCCTTCATAACCCCAGTTTTTATCGGTATCAGGACCGAGATTTCCTGCGGCTTCTACAGGTTCTCCGCCGTTTTGAAACAGCTCAAGAACCATCCCGTAAAATGAATAAGCTTTGTTATAAAAAAATTCAGAGATTTTGCCGTAAGGAATATCGGGTTTCTCTTTTGCAAGATCTGAAAAAAGCCATGCCGCACGGATGGAGGCAATTGCCCTCTTGAAAGTCGGTGCGATCTTCTTATTCCGCAAACCGTAAATATCCACAGCTAAAAGATATGAAGCAGCACCGTGAGAAAGAGTTCTATCTGAATTAAAATTAAGATTTCCAAAATATTTTTTTACAGTATCAACGCGGGCTTGAGACATGTTTCTGATTTTATCAATTTCTTCAGGAAGAAGATTTTCAAAATCTTTTTGAAAAGAAACATAAAGGCATCTTGGACAAACATTAAGAATGTATGCCATTGGATATATTTTCCCGAATTTTGCGTTCTCTTCATAAGTTCGGCGTAATTCATTGGTAAGCTTCCCTGCGATTAATCTTCCGCCTCCGGAGAATAGTTCTTCCCGAAAAAATTCATTTGAGCATATCGGACATCTTAAAGGTGTTTTTGACCTGAAAGAAACCTTCTTAACATCATCACCCATCTTACCCTCTGTATTGGCAAAAAAGAACCAAGCAAAAATAAGTAAATTACTGCCATTATTCGCCAAAATGCGTTTTTATGATCGCCAGTGTCAGGTTTATTAAATAAAATGAATAAAGAAGCGTCAAGAATTTTCCGATTATAAAGGAAAGAGCAATGTCGGCAGGTAAAAATGCGTACTTTTATAAAACTATTCGCAATTATAACTTTAATATCGGCCTGGTCCGGCCTATCAGCCGTATCCCCGGCAGTGGTATCTCAGGAAGATTATGTTTATACTCTCAGCCTGATACGTGATCTGCGTATCATCGTCGACAATCTGGGAACCAATGAACAAAAGAAAAAATATGAAGAGCTCAAGACCAAATTCCAAAAAGCAACAGAAGAACATTATGGTCAGAATTTCGCACGCGGAAGTTTTCTGGAAGATGAAGCAATAAAACCGAATGAAGAAATACCTCCAACTTCGGTTGAACTGTATTCAGACTTAAAACTGGAATTGATTATTTTCACCAAGGAAATATCAGACGGATACATTATCAGAACAAAGGAAATGCTTGATACTGTATCCACTCAGGCTATTGCCGTAATAATGGAATATGGCAGAAACAGCGGTCTCTGGAAGTATTTTTTCCGACCAATAGATCCTTTAGTTGAAAAAAAACCATATGACACAAAGACTTATTATTATTTCTTCAAACGTCAGAAAATCGAAGCTAATCTGAAAAACGGCTACAAATGTCTCGGTGATGCAAAACGCCTCCTCGAAACACCTGATTACCTCTATATTTCTTCAAAACAGAAAAAGACTAAACGTGAAATAAATTTCATTATTGATACATATATGGGAGTTATAAAATACTGCCGACAGGGCAAAAGAGATGCTATTGAAATTTACCATGTATTAAACGAAAAAAATCTCGGCGATATACTGAACAAGTACAGTATCACGATGGGAATGATTACAAAGTATCCGATCTATGACGACCGTGTTCCAGAAAAATACAAACCGGATGCAGTTGATGTAGAAAAGATGCTTTTTAGAATTGAAAAAGCAAGAGTTCCTGATTATGACGCAAAAAATAAAAACGAAAGCGCAAAATCAGATGAAAAAAAGGAAACAGTAAACCCATAAAAAAAGATTTGCCGGTATGGACAGAATAAAACATTACTGCCCATATCGGAGTTCAATTGAAAATTACTGCTGAAAAAATAACAAATTTTATAGAAGAAGAAACACGCCGGGTTAAATTCGGCGACAAGTATTTATCTTATATTAAGGAAAGAACAAAAGAATTATTTGAGAAATGCAATCCTTATTATGCTTTTGAAATTCTTCCTCCCGAAAAATCTATTTACAGCGATACAAAATACTCAAATGCGGTTTTCACTCTAACAACGGGACTGAATTCCGATGAAAATTACGATGATTACAATAAAGGACTCATTGATGATATAATCGCGTCAACACTGACCTATTATGTTCTTTACAATCTTAAAAAAAAATTATCATCAGATAATTTCACAACGGGCACACTACTTACTCCCGGCAACATGATCCCAATCGAAAAAAGTGCTGAAATATTTAATATAGTTAAGCCCGATAAAAATCTTATAAACATCAATTCAAAAATGATAATGTATCCAGGGTACTCACTTAACGGCATATATCTTAATGACGGGAAAAAGAATTCTGAATGCGCTCATTGCAAGTCATCAAAATGTCTTTATAAGAACATCACTGAAAGAATGGATCTGTTTATAAAAAACGCGGGAGAGGATCCCGCGTTAAAAGAATCACTTTGAAGCTTTTCTTCTTTTTTCATTTAAAAAGAAGAAAAGAGAAACTATTGATAGAGATGCAAAAAATATACCGGTATTTCTTCCAAGCATGGCTCCGGAATGTCTTCTTTCAAGAAGAGTGCCGAGATAGATTGAAGTATCCGGCGGAAAATTTCCTTTAGTTTTGACTATATTTTCCATATATGAAAGAACCTTTTTGGCAGTCATTGCATTACTGTCAAAATTCTGATAAAGGGCGAACATTTGACCGCTTTTTAGAATATTGAATGCTTCTGTATAATTCTGATTCATTTCATTCTGAGTAGAGGCGTCAATAGCATCAGTTTTTCCGGCAGATGCCTTTTCTCCGAGCGCTATAAAATTTGCGGCTTTCGGCTCTATTTTCGTTACCGAATAGAAGGAAACCGAGAATAAAAATACTGAAACAGCAAGACAAACCATTGAAAAAACCAAATAGACCTTACCGTCATAGAAATTCTTCATAAATACATCCTGTAAATCTTATTTCAAATGCGCTAAAAGCGCCAGACAAACTAATACCAAGCAGTACAATAATTCGTCAAGAAAGATAATTCTTATGGGGTAAAAGACCGCAAACCGGGAAACGCAAATGCTTCCCGGAATGAGTTATTTAATCAAACGCATGACAAGATCGGCATTAAGAACAGAAAGACGATTGCTGGCTGAAACATGTCCGCCGGAAAGAAAAACAGTTTCGGTGCTTTTTATCACCTTATCAATCTGGTCTCCGCCTGCCATATTTGATGCAAAAATATTTTCTGTTTCAATCTGCAGTTTTGTTAGTTTTGCAACCTCAGATGAGATATTCTGCTCAGTCATATCAATGAGAGAACGCACATTTGACTCATTAAGATCTCTGCCTTTAAAAAGATCAACAAGAACAGCCTCATCTGCATATTTAGCGTCTTTAACAATGGACTCAGATTTTGATCCGCCCATTGAAAGCTCTTCCAGGAGAAGATTAAGATTTTCACGTATCGTCTGATTTTTAGATAACGAACTCTGGATATTTTTAAGATCAGAATCTATCGAATCAAGGCGTGTATTTACTTTCTTTCCGATTTCAACACTGTCAATTGATTTTGAATTTTCATCTCTAGAAGCTGATTTTTCAGAATTCCGCTTATTATTTATTTTTGATGCAGAACCAATGATGTTATCCACATTTATATTCATAACACCCTCCTTAGCGTCACATTCATCCGTGAAAGATTATGTCATATTAGAACAAAACCCTTACTGTTATGTGATTATAATCGGTTAATTTTGTCAATTAATTAAGAAAATTTGTGCTTTAAAAATAAAAAAAGGCGGCATATTGCCGCCTTTTTATTCAAATAATTGCAATTACTCAGCAGATTCAGTTGTTTCAGCAGCTTCTGTAGTTTCCTGCCATCCTTCATCAGATGCATCGGTCTTTCCAGCCAAACCAAGCTTTTCAGATGCAGCAGAAGAAAGAAAGCTGGCCTTTGAAGCAAGCTCTTTTAAAATGGTTTCACCTTCTTCTTTTGATTTTGCATCAGAAGAAGTATAAAGCGCTACACCTTTCTCAAAAGCTACGGCATCAGAAACATGATCTGTTGAATCCGAAAAACCGTCCTTAAGCCATCCTTCACGTGTTTTTCCGTTTTCAAGAATAACATAAGCTTTAATCCATCCGCCTTTTTCTTCGGTCATTGCTGCTATTGAACCCATTGCAGCTTTTCCCATGAGTCCGCTGCCTTCATTGTTGCGGTTATAAACTTTTACATCTTTCTGAAATACAGCGTATACTTTTTTCACAAGCCACGCGCTCTTTGTATAACCTACGCTATCATCCGAAAGTTTAATTTTTGCTATTTTTGCGGGTTTTCCGTTATTATCGATACCGTCAAATTCTTCTAAAAGACCTACAGCTTCTCCTTTCTCCAGAGTTGCAAGCCAGTTGTTTTTTTTATTAAGTTCCTTTTCTTTATAAGCATTTGCTCTATACTGAAGATATCTTGTTTCAAGAACCTCGTCAGAGACGCCTTTTTTCTTACATGCGGCAAATGAAACCGCCAAAACAATTAAAGCTAATACAGAAATCTTTTTCACCTGTTCCTCCATAATTTTTTCAAAATAAAATACATATTTTTTCTTGTGTCAATATATTCTTAGTTTATCGCTTATAACAGAGCGCACCGAGCTCATCATAGAAAGATACATCTTCTGATATTTCAGATAATTTTTAACGGTATCATTAGACTCAAATTTTTTATTCAGCAGATCATACTCCGCCTTTTTTCTGAAAGCATCATCATTCTTTTCAAGCGATTCTTCTATTACCTTACCCATTTCAACAAGCTCCGCAAGGAGTCTCTGAGCGTCCAGGTCATTTTTCACTTTTGCAGAATATTCGGCGTATTGCCTGAAAACAGTGCTATCTTCTATCATTCCGAATAATTCAACAGCACTTTCAACAAGTTTTTGTTTTTCATTATCACTTGACATAAACACCGTCCGGGAAATAAGAATATTGCGCATTCTAATTATTCAACATACCGGGTCAACTTAATAATAAACATCTATGAATAAAATCGAAACCATTCTTTCTTCTTTCATCAATAACGAAAAAACGCAGAAATTCGATTCTTACGAACTTTCGAATATGAGAATAATTTCATCGCTTCTCGGAAATCCTGAAAACTCGTTCAAATCTTTTCATATCGCCGGAACAAACGGCAAGGGTTCTACATCCGAGCATATACATTCTCTCTTAAGTACATACGGATTAAAACCCGCTCTATATACTTCACCTCATTTAATAAGAATAAACGAAAGAATAAGAACAACTTCTGATATTTCCGATGATGATCTTCTTTCAGTTATTGATGAAATCATAAAACATCCGGAATCAGCTGAGGCAACTTATTTTGATATATTGACCCTTTCGGCTTTTCTTTATTTTAAAAGGAAAAACATCTCGTATGCCGTAATCGAATGCGGTCTCGGAGGAAGACTCGATTCGACCAATATTATACTCCCCGCAGCCAGCATCATTACAACCATATCCAAGGACCACACCCATATCCTAGGTAACAGCATTGAACAGATCACACATGAAAAATCCGGAATAATTAAGACAAATATTCCTGTCATAACTGGGTTATTACCGGATAGTGCCGCAGAAATAATCCGGCAAACCGCTTTGCGCAATGATTCACCGCTATATAGATACGGATCTGAATTCATTGCCGAAAATATACGCGAAAACGACTATGTTTCATTTGATTTCAAGTCTGACGGATTGAATATAAAAGACATCAAGATCAGCAATCATAATCCCGTTCAATGCATCAATATGTCCATTGCCATACAATCGTGCATCGCAGCAGGCATCAATCTTAATGATGAAATAATAAAAAAATCAGGAGAGAATTTCAAGATCAAGGGAAGATTCGAAACCTTATGCAAAAATCCTGAGATAATTTTCGATGCGGCTCATAACGAGGAATCCATTTATGCTCTCAAAAGGGTTTTGTCCTCTGACAAAAACAAAAGAATTAAAATATTTCTTTCAATTATGAAAGATAAGGATTACAATTCTGTACTTGATATTCTGAATAGTTTTGCAAATGAAACGGTTCTTGTGAATCTTGATGACGAGCGGGCACTGCTGACAGATGGAGCCGTCAGTTCCGGCGACAAGGAAAAAATCGCATCAATGATTGACCCTGAAGCCATAAATGTTTTCACAGGAACTTTCAGAATATATTCTCTTGCCTGCGAAATTTCTTCTTCATTACGGAGGTAAGCATGTACGTACGAAAAGCCGAATTTGCCGGTTCCTTTTATCCGGCCGCGAAGGAAGACCTTCTGAAATCCATTGAAAGTTCTTTTTCCCGAGTTAAAAAAATTGAAACCGGAAAAAGTGTCATGGGAATAATTTCTCCTCATGCAGGATACGTCTATTCAGGAATTACAGCCGCTCACGGTTATTCCGTGATAGATACCGAAACTGAAACCGCAATCATACTCGCGCCTTCACACAAGGCAAATTTCAATTGCGGAAACTACATAGCACCGGCACTTTACGAAACTCCGCTTGGAAGCGTAAAAACTGAAGATTCATTTACGGAATACCTTAAAGGTAGCTCCTTTTTTTCAGAAATACGGCGTATAGACGAACTCGAACATTCTCATGAAGTCCAAATTCCATTTCTTCAGTACGTTTTAAAAGAGTTTACGGTTTTCCCTGTCATACTAGGAACAAATAATATACGAACTCTCAGAGAAATCGCTGAAAAACTTTACGAATCCGTCTCAAAATCCTCAAAAAAAATATCTGTAATTATGTCTGCAGATCTATCACACTTCCATACATATGATAAGGCTGAGAAAATTGATTCTCTTTTCATAAAATGCGCTGAGAGCTTTGACGAGTGTGAACTTGACAGCCTGCTTTCATCCGAAAAAATCGAATCATGCGGTCATGCGTCTATCGTATGCGGATTTATTCTGCTGAAACTTATGGGGGCTGAAAAACTCATATCCCTGAATTACATGAATTCAGGCGACCGCACGGGAGACAAGTCCCGTGTTGTCGGATATTATTCTGCTGCTGTAGTATAGCAGTTTGCCGTAAAACAAACTGCTGATTCTTATTATCTTAGATTCATTAGTTCACGGTAAGCTTTAATCGCTTCATCGCGTATTGTTTTTGCAAAAGTAAGAGCAACTTCAGCCTTCTGCGCCGCGATCATAACAGTATGAACATCAACCGATTCAGGCTCATAAATCATCTTTCGTGTAAGCTCTTCCGAATCAACCTGAAGATCATTGACCTTTTTAATCGAGCCGTTAAGCATATCCTTGAATGACTCGGCAACTTCTTCTCCTTCATTAGGAGAAATTTTTTCCGAATAATGGTTTGCATCGGTTGTTTTAAGGGATACGTTATGTCCCTTAGCTATATCAAAAAAAAGTGCGTCTCTTGTAATCATATCAAACTCCTTTACTCATGTGTTTTTCAGAATATAATGCGGCAACACTGTTCATTTTGTCAATCTTTGACATAGAAAAAACCTTAGCAAGCTCCCTTCTTCCCGAGCAGTCATGTGAAATATTGAAATCAGAAATTATTCTCTTCTCATTCATTCAGTTCACACTCTTCCTATTTCGAGGGCTTTATTGAACATCGCTTTTGCGTTGTTCACCATATTAACATTGGCTTCATAAGCTCTTGTTGCTTCGATCATGTCGGTCATTTCTGTAACAATCTGAACATTCGGCATTTCAACATAACCCTTCTTCGGACCTATTTGAATCGCATCGGGATGATTCGGATCATATACAAGACGAAAAGGAGCCTTATCTTCTTCTATTTTAAGAACACGGACACCTTCTCCCGGACCTGATTCTATTCTGCCCGGAACCAGTGGAGACTTATAATTCGGTCTGATGTTCACAGGTTCAAAAATAATTCTTTTTCTCTGATAAGGACCGCCCTCAGGAGTACGCGTAGTAGTAGCGTTTGCAATATTCGAAGCTATCACGCTTCTTCTCAAAGTCTGAGCGGATAATCCTGTTGCCGATATGTTAAAACTGTCAAACATTCCCATAAATTACACCTTATCCGTTAGTACGCATCGCCATTTTCAGAACTTTGAAATTCTGATTAAGACTTGTTATAAACGCGTTGTAGCGCATGAGATTCTTTGCCGCGTCAACCATTTCCTTTTCAATATCAACATTGTTTCCGTCATTTCTGAGACTCGTACTGTAATCAAGATTTATGCGCGATCCGACACCTTTCACGTCTCTCATCTGAATGAACGGAATATGTTTTTCATCTGTTACGGCGCCGGGATAATCATTTTCAGCAAGTTCACGGTTCTGATCTATCGCGCGCTTGAGCTCTGATTCAAAATTAACCTCACTTCTTTTAAAATGCGGGGTATCCACATTGGCGACATTGTTTGAAATAACTTTTCTTCGCACGCTTTCAGCGTCAAGGGCGCGCTCAAGAAGAAAATTCGTAGTATTTGTTCCGCCAGCTTCAAACATAAACCACCTCTACTGCTTATTTTATCGGCGAAACAAAAATTTGCATTAGTTTTTTTTGAGACATAATCGCATTTTTTTGCAATGAAATTCAAGTTTAGCCCTTTTTTTCCGATAATTAGGAAGCATAAACTTTTCGCGCAAAACGGGGGGATTTCTAATGGCGGCAGTCAATAATCCGTACAATCAGTACAAACAGACTCAAATATCAACAGCAAGTCAGGGTCATCTGATTGTAATGCTTTATGACGGTATGATAAAATTTCTCAATATCGCCATTGAAAATATGAATCCCAAATCCTATGACGTGGTTAACACAAACATACTTAAAACCCAGGATATAATTTCAGAACTTATGGTTTCTCTTAACACCGAAGAAGGCGGTCAAATTGCCCAGAATCTATTGAGCCTGTATGTTTATTTTAAAAAACGCCTTCTTGAAGCCAATATCCAGAAAAAAGCGGAAATACTTCAGGAAATTCTAAAGATGATAACGGAATTAAGATCTGCGTGGGCCGAAATCGCATCAAAAGAAACCAAAAATGACTCATATTCTCATCAGAAGAGTTCATTTACAGTTGAGGGCTGATTTAAAATACAGAGTCAGTCTTTATATTTCACGTTTGAGACTGAAACTTTCCATCACAGAAAAAATCGAATCGAATGCAAGGCAGATACTTCTCTCTATCAAAAGCGGAGACTACCAGAAAGCCGATGATCTCCTTGAAGAAAACAGTCATCTGATATCGGAATCATGTACGGAAGATTATGAATGCAGGGTAATTCTCGAAAAAATATGCTCAATACTTTGCATAAAAGATCATTATTTTCTGAAAAATCTCTCTTTAGCCGGATCATCGGGTTTAGAAATTGAAAAACTAAACCGTGAAATATTAATAAAAAGCGAATCAAGCCGCAAAATCATGAACGAGATAATAGAGTTTTACGAAAAAGAGCAAAACAACCTTAAAAAAAACTATGAAGAAATCGCATCACTTGTTAAGATGAATACCCTTCTTAAATTTCCGCCGGAGTAAATTTTTTCATCATCTCGCTTTTTCTTTTCTTCATAAGTTCATAGTCTATAACAATCCGCTTTTTTGAAAAATCCTTAACCAAACGCTGATAACTTTCAGATGCAAAATATTTTTTTACAGTTTTTGATACCGGATACACCTGGGAAGAAGGTTTATAAATTATTTTGTCTCCGGTTTCAGCGTCCAGAACAGCTCCGCATGAATACGCCCATGCAGTATTGAATAATCCGTCTTTTTTCAAGTCGCGCCTGACAGAACGGATAAGTCCTTCGCATTCCGGATTAATAAATTTAAAACGTGACGAATACATCAGAGCAAGATGCAGATGATCAGGAATATTCATATATCCGTCTTCAACAATATAAGAAGCTGAAATACGCATCAGACGAATGAGAGGATGAAGAATTCCTAGTCCTGAATTACTCTGACCGGGAAGCAGTTTTCTTGAAACGATATGAGAACGCGGATTTGATGCCGATAGCCATTCAATATCCAAAAAATTGCATCTTTCTGTAAACGGAGCAGGCAGTAAAATCGCAGAAGAAGAAATTCTCAGATCGATCAGAATATCAGTCCCGCTGTAAAGTTCAAGCCTATCTAACAGATTTTCGTCACGGTATATTCGGAAACTGAAATCAGAAAAACCCGACTGGGCAAGAGCCTGAAGAACACCGGACTTCTCAAAAAGTCTTTCAACATCACTGCGCGAAAAATTTGATGTAAAGAAATCGGATTTTTTTGAATCCGAAAACATATCTGCATCAATTGAAATTTTCGCGGCAATATCACCGAAAATCTTTCTGAAAAATCCCAAAATGCCTCACTTTTTACTGACAGCCTTCAAATATGCGTAGATGAAACGGGATATATCTCCGTCCATAACGTGATCCACGCTTCCGGTTTCTTCACCTGTACGGTGATCCTTAACCATGGTATACGGCTGAAAAACATATGAACGTATCTGACTTCCCCAGCTTATATCCTTTTTTTCTCCCGAAATCGCTTCAAGTTCTTTCTCTTTAAGTTTACGTTCTCTCTCATATAGTTTTGCCTGAAGCATTTTTAAAGCGGTAGCCTTATTCTTATGCTGACTTCTTTCGTTCTGACATGCCGCAACGATATTGGTAGGGATATGCGTTATTCTTACCGCCGAATCGGTCGTGTTTACATGCTGACCGCCCGCTCCTGAGGAACGGTATGTATCAATCCTAAGATCACTTTCATTGATTTCGATTTCTGTATTATCATCAATTTCCGGAACAACTTCAACGGAAGCGAAAGAAGTATGTCTGCGCTTATTCGCATCAAACGGAGAAATCCTTACAAGGCGATGAACACCCATCTCAGATTTTAAGAAACCGTATGCATATTCGCCTTTAATCAAAACAGTTGCTCCCTTTATTCCGGCTTCCTCGCCGGCCATATATTCCATCACATCGGAAGAAAAGCCCTGCTGTTCAGCCCACCTCAAATACATGCGCAAAAGCATGTTTGCCCAGTCCTGAGACTCGGTTCCGCCTGCCCCGGCATGAACGCTTATAAATGCATTTTTTGTATCATCCTTATCGGAAAGAAGCTCTCGTGTTTCAAGCTCCTCATAAGTTTTTAGAGAAAGCGGATAATTTGAACTAATATCCGAAAGAAGATTTTCATCTCCCTCTTCAGCGGCCATATCTATCAGATCCTGAACATCGTTTAGTTCATTGAGAAGTTTTTCCCAAGGTTCGATTTTCTTCTTAAGCTGACTGATTACCTGATTGCATTCTGCTGCCTTTTCCTGATCATTCCAGAATTCAGGCCTGAAAGTAGCGGCTTCAAGTTCCGCGAGACGTTTCTTATCGTCTTCAACCTTAAGCGAGCGGAAAAGCTCAAGAGCATTTTTTCTTAATGTTTCATAACTGCGTTTAAGTTCTTTAACATCTATATCCAAGGCATACCTCATTGATTTTTCGTGATTATAGTCCGGAATGCGGACTTAATGCTCAAAAAAGCGCTGCCTCATGGCAAGCGAAAAATCCTTTTCAAGATCTTCCGAAACCGAATAATCCTTATTATAAACGTCACGCCACATGTCATCCGATTCCATACACATGTACGTATAAACATCACCTATCGTATCTTTTATCATTTTATTGAACCCGGTATAGACTTCCCTGCGAAGCTGATGGGGATATCGGAATTTGCCGTCACGTGAAGATACAAGTTCTCCAAGTGTTATCTTTTCATCCGGATGATTTTTTCTAATGATGTCCTTGAATGACGGTGAATATCTGAAACAGCCCATTGATATCCACGCAATCTTTGAAGAATCTATTTCGTCTGAAATCATCGAAAGAACTTCCGCATATTTGCCGGACCAGTCTGGCGAATATATTATCGGATCAAAATGAAACGCAGCAAGAAAACCCGAATCAACTGCGCGTTTTGCGGCAATAATCCGCTCTTTTATGCTGACTGCCCCGAGTTCATATTTATCGGCATTTTCAACACTGTTTAAAGAAAAACCCACAACACTCTTTCCTTTGTTTTTTATACCTAACAAATGATCGATATTATCTGTCTTAGTTTTCAGTTCTATCATAACGCCGTCGCATTCTGCCGCTCTCTCAACAAGAAGTCTTCCTATCATTGAAATATCATCAAGCATCAATGAGTCCGTATATTCACCAGTCCCTATTCTGTAGACAGTATTTTTATCGCGTTGGTTGAGAAAATTTTCGAATTCAACAAGTATATCTTCAATATTACTGAAAACAAGAATACCGAATGAATTAAGATATGACTGAAGATAACAATAAGCACAGTTGTAAAAACAACCGAATCCGGTATTTACCAGACGGTAATTACAGCAGATCATTCTTGGAGTCTTCGGGCATACCTGGAAAAAACGGCCCTTAAATTCCTTCAACACCACAACTTCCTTTGAATCATAATGCTTTTTTAGAGTGGTTAATATCGAAGAAAGTTCATCTTCTGTCGAATAGGGAATCTTTTCGCATGAATTTAAGGCAAGAAAGCGTTTTACCACCGGACGGTCGGAATCTTTTCTATCATAAACGATACATAAAACTCTATTTTTACGAAGCATGTATTCAAATAAAATATCCATAAGCTGAATATAAAAACAGCACTTATACTGGCAACCAATAAAACCTTGGGAATAGAAACAAAAGTATTATTAAATTAAACTATAATCCAAATGGTTAATTACTGTTTCGTTTCAGCCGAATAAATAATTCACTATAAATAAAAAAAGATGCACCGGGCATCTTTTTTTATTCTTAAATTGACTATTATTTTAAGCCAAAGCTGCGGCTTTATTTTCACCGAAAGAATTGTACCATAGCATTTCTTCAGGAGTAAAATTATCCATTATGCCCATATTAAGATAGTAATCCTTCAAAATCTTGAGATGAAGAATCTCACTTTCTTCTTCAGTATATTTTTCAGCTCCCGAAGTTATGATCTCTGAACCATACGACTCGACCCATTCAAAAAATTCCGCTTTCTGATCAGAAAAAATACGGTAGGATGACATGATATCAAATTTTACGGTGTCACACACGCTTGTAAACTCGTCATCCGAATATTTTACGGCATCAGCTCCGAGTTCTGTCTGAAAAAAGTCGCCCCATGTTACAACATCAGGATAAACTCCGTATTTGACAAATAATGCTTCAGGTGTTCCTTCTGTCAGATATTTTCTTGAAACATTTCTGTCAATAAATGACTTCAACTCTATAAGCTCATTGACCTTTCTCATTGACAGCTTACCCTGATTCACGAAAGGCAGTATTGCACTGTTCAATATTCTTTCCATTTCAGTCTCCACGCGGATAAATTACGCCGCTTAAGGCTTATAACCGCTCTTTCATTAAAAATCGGAACATTCGCCGATTTTGATTAATTTTTTTCATATTATTTACGCTTCAAATATTAAATTGCTTGAAAAATCTTTTGGATGAGTCCGATAATCAATCGTATGTATTTCGGCGTTTTGCCTATATTGGTGACAGATGAGTGCTGGTCAGTTTAAAGTAGAAAATTACATGGCGAATTCCTTCGTTACTGTCGAAGGAAAGAAAAATTCTGAAAATTTCTTCATCGTTTTAAGGGGTCAGGTTAAAATAAGTACTGACAACCCTTCTCTTACGGATGAAGCTTCATCATTTCTCGGTCCGGGGGATTTTTTCGGAGTTATTTCATGCATGAGCGGCCATGCAAGAACAGAAACAGCCATAGCTGTATCACCGCTTTCGGCAATTTCCGTAAGACGGGAACAGTTCGGCGAACTGATTCAGAAAAACCCTGCTGTAGCCATGAAAATTATCCGTTTTTTCAGCAGAAAACTCAGAGAATATGATCTTTCTATTACTCAACTGACGCTGAAAAACTCTGCCGACGAAACCCCGGAGCACCTTTATAAAATCGGTGAATATTATTTAAGCAAAAGAATTTTCAACCATGCCGTATATGCTTTTCAGCGCTATCTTGTCTATTGCCCAGGCGGGCCGAATTCAGAAAACGCAATCAACCGGCTAAAACAGCTTAAATCACCGCTCAAGGCGCCCAATCAGGACGAAAATAATAAACTTACCCGCACATACAAAGACAATCAGATGATTTTCTGCGAGAATGAATACGGTCACGAATTATATATTATCCAGGCCGGTCAGGTCAAAATTACTAAAATAGTTCATGAAGAAATACTTCTGGCCGTTCTAAAGCCCGGCGACATTTTCGGAGAAATGGCAATACTTGAAAACAGACCCAGAAGTGCATCCGCAATCAGTTTCGGCGAAGTCACTTTAATGGCGGTAAACAAATCAAACTTTGAAACGATGGTGCAGGCTCAGCCTCAGCTTGCTACAAAACTGATTACACTTCTTTCCGAGAGAATATGGACGGCATACCGTCAGCTTGAAAACCTGACAATAAACGATGTAATCGGACGTGCTTATGACACTCTCCTGCTTCAAATTGAAAAACAGAAAATTCTCATAAGACCAAAACAGTCACACAACTTTCAATTCGGGGTTGATGAACTTATGAAAATGATAGGTATCCCGAAAGAAAAATCAAATGCGATGCTTGCACAGCTTTTTGACGGAAAACTAATTACCATTGACGAAGGGAAAATAATATGTACAGATATTTCCGAGCTTGAAAAAGTTTCCCAGTTCTACAGAAAAAAATCCCTCATGGAAAAGAAACGTGAAGCATCGAAAAATAATTAAGTTCTTCCTGATTCTATCAGCCGCATCAATTTTATCAATCGGAATTCTCACTCTTCTGTTTTTTCTTTTTTTTCCTAAAGATAAAATCAGCTCAATGATAGTATCAAAAGCAAGAAGTACTCTCAATCGTCATATAGAAGCCGGAAAAATCGATTATTCGGCAGGCGGCATCAAGATCCATTCAGTTAAAATCCATGAAACCGATTCTGCAGAATCGGAAGTTATGGTTTCGATAAAATCAGTATCAGTACGTTTTTCTCTATTGTCTCTTCTTACAGACGACTTTCAACTTAAAAAAATATATTTCAATGAAGCTGATATCAACATAAGATATGACAACGGGAAATATAACATTAAAAGCCTTATTGATAATATGAAACAAAACAGTTCCGGCGAAAGTGCATCGAAACCGGATATAAAGTTTTCAGACTGCCGTTTAAATCTGATAAGCACCGAAAAAGAATATATTCCTGCATGCGGAATTTACCAGTTCGGGTGTGATTTATCATTTGACGGTGAAATAATTGAAGCTGACAATTTTTCAGTTACATTGCCCGAATCACGAGGAAATATTGAAACCGAATTCATTATAACAAAGGAAAACGATAAATCAGTAATCTCCGGAAACTTAAACATTCAGAAACTTCGACTCGATTGGCTTTATAAAATAAAAGATATTACAGGGCTTCCTTTTGTTGAAGCTAACGGCAAACTTTCAGCATTCGTTCTGAAAGACGGAACAATTGAAGGAAAGGCTGAAGCCAAATCCCAGATGTCAAAAGGCGGTTTTCTTGAAGCAGAAGGAAGACTCAAAATAAATTTTTCTGAAAAAAACATCACCGTCGATAACGGAGAAGCTGTCTTAAATCAGTCAAAAGCGAAAGTTTCATACCTTAACATAATAACAAACGGTCCTCAAATCAATTTCACGGCTCCCTCTGCTGATTTAACTCTGCCTGACTTATTTCCGTATCTCGACTTCATTCCTTCAGGAATCGACGGACATTACAAGGGGTCAGTATCATACCGTGCTCATAAGTTAAGCATTGAAGGCGAATTGTCAAATGGGTCATTTCTTAAAACAAAAAATTTAATAACCGGAGTTAACTCAAAGATTTCGGTAAAGAACAATATCTTTTCGCATGAAAATATCCCTTTCACATTCAGAAATAAACCAGCTACTATATCAATAGCATCGCTGGATGAATCTCTTGAAAATATCGCAGCTAACATAAACATTTCCGATGCTGAAACCGACGATTTCGCACTTCTCGGAGAATCATTAGGCCAAAACAATTCTACCCAGTCAAAAACAACCGTAAAAGGAACTCTGAGTCTCGGCCAAATGAAATTCAAAAAAGGTGTTGCCGAAAAAGTAACTTTGAAATTTTCAAAATCAGGAAACACTCTTTCCGTTCCATCAGCTTCATTCAGCCTGTTTGATGCTCTATTTGCCGGAGAGTTTTATATTTCAGATTTATCAGGAAAAGGAAACGGAAATTTTAAAATGCGGTTCAGTAATCTCAAAATTCAAAAACTCTCAGAGCTTGATGAAAATTTCTCCGACCGGGCTTTCGGAATTGCAGAGGGAAAAGCCGAAGGAAATTTTTCATTATCCGCAAAAAATATTTCCGATGAGCTCAATTACCACTCTGAATTCAGTATAACAAACGGGAAGATTACAAATACCGGTCTTCAGAATAATCTTGGATTTCTCCTTGATCCGCTGAAACATAAACTCAGAGACATCGAATTCAACAGAATATACGGAAGCTTTGATGCATACGGACCGAGATATATAATAAGACAAATCGCCTTTACATCACGCGACATCAAACTTTCTGTCGCCGGTGATGTGAACAAAGATAAATCAGGAAACATAAACATAAAACTTGAATTCAATAATGATTTCATTGCAGATATCCCCAATATTGCCTACATAAATCTCAGCAAATACAAAACAGGCAAATGGTATCTTATACCAATAAGAGCCAAAGGTTCCGACATAACCAAAAAAGATAATTATAATATTGTTGATTAAAAAGCTTTCATTGATTTTTGTGGATTAATCCGCAGGAAAATATGAAAAAAAAGAAAAAACAATTAATTGACTCAATTGCAGAGCCTTATAGAAACACCGCCAACCCTGAATGCGAATTTTTCGGTTCTTGCGGCGGGTGCTTGTTTCAGGACATTTCATACGAAAACCAGCTTCTGCTGAAGAAAGATTACCTGAACGGAGTTTTTAAAGATGTGCTTGAAATAGACAAGGTGCACTCTTCGATTAAATATGGTTATAGAAACCGAATGGATTACGTTGCCGCATTCGGCAAAAGAGGACTACGAAAAAGAGGTTTTTTCAAAGAGGTAATAGATATTACTCAATGCCCTCTTCTTCAGAATGAAAGCTCAGCTGTATGGCGGGAAGCCCGCCAAATAACCGAAAACCTCAATGACTATAATTTTATCGTTCACAAGGGAATCCTGAGATATATCGTTCTCAGACAGTCATATTTCAAAAAAGAGACTATGTGCAATTTTGTTCTTAATGAAAACAACGACGAATGCGTACAGGCTCTTGAAAAAATTAATGCTGATTCTAAATCCATAATAATCCATTCCGGACTCGCCGACTTAAGCTTCGGTGAAGTTGAACGAAATATCAAAAACGGGTTTATCACAGAAGAGTTTGACGGAATAAAATTCAGAATTTACCCGAATTCATTCTTTCAATCAAACTCAGAATGTGCGCTTAATGTTTATAGAAAAATAGCTGATGCATCTTTCGGCAATCTGCTCGATCTTTATTGCGGAGTCGGAAGTATTTCACTTTTTGCCGCTCAAAAAGCAGAACAGGTAACTGGAGTCGAAATAGTTCAGGAAGCTGTAAACGCAGCAAACGAAAATAAAGAGCTCAACAATATAAACAACACAGAGTTTATCTGTGCTGATGCACTCGATTACATGAAAACAAAGCGCAACCAGTTTGACTGTGTAATTCTTGATCCTCCGCGATCGGGTGTTCATCCCAAAGTCTACAAACACTTAAGCGAACTGAATCCGAAAAGAATCATATACATGTCATGCAATCCTTCCGCATTCAAAGAAGAGATTCAATATCTGCCTGACTATAAAATATCTTCTTTTGAAGCATTTGATATGTTTCCGCAGACCCCGCACATAGAAACCCTCGCGGTGCTTGACAGAAAATGACCGAATCAAACATTGAAAAACGTGTTAAACGACATATAAAAGCCAAAACGCATAATTTTTTTGCGGTATACCCTCCTGGATTTTCCGAATGCGCTGATAAAGAGATCAGAAAAGTTGAAGGCGCTGATAACATTTCTGTCGAATACGGCGGCCTCAATTTTTCAGGGAAAATGGACACACTTTACCGGGCAACTATGCAATTACGGGGTTCTACAAGAATTCTTATGCGCATAACGGATTTTCATGCAGAAAACTTCCGCGAGCTCAAAAGAAAAACTGAATCGGTTCCATGGGAACTTTATGTAGGGGAAAATTTTAACTTTAATTATTCAGTCAGTTGCGAGAAATCAAGACTTTATCATTCCGGCGCTGTTGAAGAAACCCTGAAAGAAGCAATGCAGAATAAAACATCAATTCAAGGAATAAATCATACAATATATGCACGTATTATAAATGACAGATGCACTCTCAGTATTGACACAAGCGGAGATCCGCTTTACAAACGCGGATATAAAATTATGACCCCGGAAGCGCCTCTTCGCGAAAATATCTGCGCGATGATTCTTAACCAGTTTAAATTAAACGATTTTTCATCAATAATTGATCCTATGTGCGGAGGAGGCACCTTCACGCTGGAAGCATGCTCTCTTTTGGGGCATATCAGTCCTTTTGCTGAAAACAGGTTTTTTGCTTTTCAGAATTTTCCGGTTTACAGCGTAAAAACTTTTATGGACATAAAACGCCGTCTCTCCGTTGAAAAATCCCGGACTGATTTTTTTGCCTTCGATTTAAATGATGACTCAGTAAAATTAAGCCGGCAAAACTTTTCAAACGCCGGTCTTTCTGAGATTATAAATTCAGATAAGAATGATTTTTTCTCCCTGCAGAGAAATAACTTTCCTGACGGAAATATTCTAATAGTGCTAAATCCGCCTTACGGGAAACGTATTGAATCGGATGACAGCATGTTCAGCAGAATATGCTCTAAACTTAAAAATGATTTTTCAGATGCATCATTCGCCGTCGTTCTTCCCGATAATGAATCGGATATTTTCACCGAAAGATTTGACTGCAAAAGAATAATGTTTTCAAATGGCGGAATTAAAGTATCGGCAATTATCAGAGAGGTTTAGCATGACAAAAATTAAACGGGTTTTAATCAGTGTTTCAGATAAAACAGGAGTAGCAGATTTTGCTAAAAGCCTGAGCTCTTTCGGAGTTGAATTTTTATCAACCGGCGGAACAGCAAAAATGCTCAGAGACGAAGGTTTGAAAGTAACTGATGTAAGCGAATACACAGGTTTTCCTGAAATGATGGACGGAAGAGTTAAAACTCTTCATCCGAAAGTACATGGTGCATTTTTGGCTCTTAGAGATAAAAAAGAGCATGTAGATTCCATGAAAGAACACGGAATTATCCCAATTGATATGGTGATAATCAATCTCTATCCTTTCAAAAAAACTATTGAAAAGCCCGGAGTTTCTCTGGAAGAAGCGATTGAAAACATCGATATCGGCGGTCCTGCAATGCTCCGTTCTTCTGCGAAAAATTACCGTTCGGTAACGGTAATAACCGATCCGTCAGATTATTCAGCAGTTCTTTCCGAAATGACTTCAAATTCAGGATCTGTAAGCGTTGAAACAAATAAACGTTTGGCCGTTAAAGTTTATAAACTTACAAGCGAATATGACTCGATGATTACAAATTATCTTTCTAAAAACTAAGTCTCACCGAAATCCCGGTTCAATACCGGGATTTTCTTTATTAATTTGACAAATTCGTTAAACTATTCTATAAATAATTCCGACAAGATATATAGGGATTTCTGTCATCTCACGGAGGATTAAATGTCTAAAAAAAGATTTTTGCTAATAATTGCAGTTCCCGTATTAATTTTAGCGGTATTTACGTCTATTTATGCCATGAAACCGAGCTATGGCTGGAAATACATAGATATTCTCAAACTTTCAAGATATAATGAAGACAGAATTGCTTTTCAGCATGTTGACACTTTCTCTGAACCTTATGCTGATGACTCAGTTGAATGTCTTCTTGTAATCCGCGACAGAAAAATGTATCTCTTCAAAGACGGATTTGACGATGAATCGACTGTCAGACAGGAAAGACTTCTTCTTGATATGGAGAATAAACTTTATGATGATCAGGAAATGTGGAAAAATAAAATGAACGGTCTTCCTGACAGCGTCATTGTAACTGACAGAAGAATAGAACTTATGAAGTCCTTTGATGAGAAGTTTGTAAATGACAACTTCGGCAATTACTATAAAACTGTTCGGGCCGCTTTCCTTAAAAGGCACGTAGCCATTTTCAGCGAATTGATGCGCAACAGAAAAGATTCAGGACTGCTTGTAAACCGCAGTCCGATAGATAAAGAGATGTATCTCAATGCGCCTGAACAACCGACAAAATATTCCATAAATGCATCTGCTAAAACTATTGATGAAAAAACATATTACTGTGAAGATGCGGACGGAGACGGAATTACTGAAACATTTACAGTTAACCGCCCTGACGGCTTCAACTGGGGTTATAGATCAGGACCGAATATTATTCATATCTATAAGACCAAAAACAAAGAAATTACAGATATTATAGGAAATCTTGCCAAATATTCTTATTACGGAACAGAAGAAGAAGAAAAAAGCATAATCAACACCCTTCCTAAGGAAGATGAAATCGTTGACATGATAAAAGATATTGTTCCTGACGAGAAATTCTACAAATAAATTTCGACGAAAAATAAGTCAGCAAATCTGCTGACTTATTTTTTATGCCTTTATCAAATTCAAAAAAATATGCCAATTCCAATTTCTACTTGATATAATATATACATCATTCAAGGATATCATGTCGGGGGAAAATGAATCCGGTTATAGCTAAAAACAGAGAAAATTTCTTAAAATACAATCAGATAAAATTCGAACGTTTTCAGCAGCTTCTGCCGAATCAGAACGTACGGAAAACAATCAACCTTCTGCCGCTGTTACTATCCGTCAACCATCAAAAAGTTCCCGGTCATGTTTCCGGCGAATGCGCCATGGGCGTGTGTTCTGCTCTTATAGATGATGAAACAAAACGTTTTGCGGCCGGGAAATTTACCGGGGTTCAGTTTTCAATTTCGGTTTCCGATCCATTTGTTCAGATGATTGCTGTAATCGGCAGCGTCGGAACTATTGCATATAATAAAAAATCAGACTTCGACTATTGGATATGTGTTGATCCCTCCCAGACTACACCGGAAAAATATTCAAATTTCAGAAAAAAAATCAATTTAATTCAAAAATGGCTCGAATCGGAAACCGGTGTATCTATTCATCTTTTTGTTAATGATGTCCGCGCACTTAAAAAAAATATATTCGATGAAGACGAGGATGAAGCTTTCGGATCAACAATGGGTGCATTGTTAAAAGATGAATTTTTCAGAAGCTCAATAATCACAAGCGGGAAAGTTCCGTTTTGGTGGGTAGTTCCGGTAACTGCTAAAAACGAGGAGTATGATGCGCTTTATGCATCATTACCTGATACAGAAAAGAAGAATGATTTTGTAGATATCGGCAATCTTTACAGAATATCTAAAGAAGATTTTCTGGGTGCAGCCCTTTTTCAAATGGTTAAATCTCTTGGTAATCCTTTTAAATCAATATTGAAACTGGGTGTATTGAACAAATATCTGTTTGATAACGCCAATGCCCCTCTTTTAAGTCAGAAAATTAAATATCTTATACAACAGGGCAACTTCTCAAATACCATTCTTGACTCATATCTGATGATGTTCACTGAAGTTTCTGATTACTATAAACGAAGCGGCGCGAATGACAATCTGCTTCTGATATTAAAAATGAATCTTTATTTAAAAATAAGCCCGCAGCTTTCAAAATATATTGGTGTTAGGGGAATATCAAACATACCGTACAGAGTAGCCGAAATGCTGCGTTATGCAAAACTCTGGCAGTGGGATATTTCTTTTATCCGTGATTTGGACAATTTTGATAACTGGGACTTCAATAAAGTTATGAAATTCTGGGATCAAGTTCAGCGTTTCATGCTTATGAGTTATCAGAAAATTTCTAATGAATTTCCAAATATTGATTTAAGTAAAAAAATATCAGATTCCGACTTTAAACTTCTCAGAAGAAAAATCCGGAGTCATTATCTCAGATCGGAAGATAAAGTTGAACAGTTCATCTCTTTTAAAGAAACAGTTTCAGAATCTCTTCTCTCAATAGAACCTGTTATGGACGGTATTAAATCAAGCGGATGGAAACTTTTCAAAAAAGCAGTAAACGAATCTGGTTCATCAACGAATGTTCTTCTTAAAACTGAAAAAAATCTCATAAATCTTGCAGCATGGGCAGTATTAAATAAAATTTACGATCCGCGTTATTCAAGAATTAATGTTGAAAGCGGATATCAAAGATTCAGCAAAAACAGTTCCGTTGATTTTATGAACACTCTCTCGGATTTTTTTACTGAAGAAAGAATGAAAATAAAAAATAAATTCATTCTTAAAGAAATGTTTTCAACTCTCAATTTCATTGTAATGGATTTCGGACTTGAGTCCAGTGATTCAATAAAGACTCTTCATCACATTATGCATACTTCATGGGGCGAATCATTTGTTAAAGAGTATCCTTTTGACATCGGAATAGGTACAATTCTTGTTTCAATCGTCAGAGACGGCATAATGATGAAAAAGGGCTTCGATGAATTCTGTTCTTTCAGCGCTCCCGAGACACACAAAAAACCGTACAAAGATATCATGCTTTTATATAAAGACAGCTATAACTTCATTGTCAGTTCCCCTGAAGATAAACCGCTTAGATTCGTTTCAAAAGCCGGAATAAGCTATGTGCTGATTCTACGTGACGGCAACCAGGTTGAAGCGGAACTTCATCCTAACATGATGAGATTATTTTCTGCAATAACTTTAAAGCCTGGGAAAGCTGCATCTTATAAATTTTACAACTCGGAGGAAAGCGGACTTGATTCTCTTGATCTTGCATACCAAAACGCCGCTCCTCAGACAATATCAATTTTTTATGAGACTAAATCTGATTTCATTTTCGCGTATGTAGTTAATGAAGTCGGAAACCTTTTTATTTTCATAAAACCTAAATCTCTGGAGGAAAATTTTCTTGCCCAACTTTTCATTTTCTCAAAAAATTCATTAGAAAAAGTACGCGAATTAAATAAATTTACACCGATCAGATCCGATGCCATGAACATCAAAATGATTACACGGGACAGGCTCGGAAAAATAACCTTCGTTGATAAAACCGAAAATACTTCGAATTTATATTTCGGGAAATATTCTAAAAATTCGGCTTACTCAGTATTGATAAATAAAAAGATGGGAAATGAACCTTTTTACAGTATAAAATTTCCGGACGGAATTGAATCAGGACTAATGGAAGCGGATCAGATGTATTCGGTCGCAGATAAAATACATGCACTTAAGATTTCTGGATCAAAAATAAGCAACCTCATCTGCGAAATTGACTATACGGGCATTGAATCAGATAATCAAATTACAACATCAACATTTTTCGCAGATAAGTTTTCTATCGAAATGAACGTGGACAAATTCACTAAAAGCGGCGTTTAATATTCACCGCCTGGAAAATTATCTCTAAAAAAGCGTATTCTTCTTTTTTCTTTTTCATGCTGAACAGTCCCTTTGTCAAGTGTTCCCTTTTCAAGAGCTATATCAAGAAGCTTGACAGAAGTATCTTCGTCATCACTTTTTGAAGCCGTTACCGGCTGAGGATTTTCTTTTTTTATTTCATTAAATTTTTTATCAATAACGTCCTGAGTCATCATCGGGACAGGAATATCATCCATATCATCATCGAAAGAATCATGTTTTTCTGTTTTAGATTCCTTTTTAGATTTTGCAGCAGTCTTTGTCTGTGCAGGCTTATTCTGCTTTTTAGGCGTTTTATTAAAAGAAAGTGCAGCCGGAGCTTCCTCTTCTACAACCGGCTCTTCTTCAATATCATTCAGAAGGGATTGAGGAGGATTTTTAATATCGAGTTCAAGCATCTTAATTCTATCGGCAAGAAGAATATTAATCTGCTTTTCTATTGTCATGAAAATCGGAGCGGTGAATGCTTTATTGCGTTCAAGGGATTTTTCAAGTTTTCTAAGTTCCTTGATATCCTGATCTAGTGCTTCTATTTTTTTAAGTACGTGAATAACCTTCATTGACTATCTCCCATCAATTTGGATAATCTACGAAGATAAATCCTGTAAGTCAACCATTTAAAAAAGGGGTCTTTAAGTGATAAATCGGACAAATTACAGGAATTGTCAGAAAATTACAGTTCCATCACCTTCAACAGAAAACTCGGTATGGCATGATGGACAAATATAATCACCTGGTCTATGCACCCTGGTAAAGCTTGAACAGCTGGCGCATTCTACAACAAGAGGTTCGGGAAAAGACGGCATTTCAACGTAACTATCCAGAGACTTATCGTCAATTGCGGAAATTTGATAGCTTTCATTTTTTGCTGAAGCAGATTTAGATTCAAACGAAAACGGTGAGTTTTCGGCTTGAGATAGTGATGAAATTACAAAAAGAGAATTATAAACACCTATAACTTTCAAAATTTCGGTGATCTCAGAATTCAGATTATAAATAAATAGCCTTCCTCCGAGTGATGATAATTTTTTATGCGCAAAAAGAAGAGAACCAATTCCTGATGATGAAATGAATGTTGATTCAGAGAAATCAGCTACGACAACGCGTTCACCGGAAGAAATCATATCATTTATCTTTTCCTCAAATACAGGCGATACTTTTGAATCCAGAGGGACTTCCAGTCTTAAAACAGAAGATTTTTCATTCTTTATTAAATCAATCATCTCTTATCTCCTCTTTCTGATCGGAATTGCATCCTGAATAATGATATTTGAATTTGAGGATTCATCATCTTCATATAAAATAATTTCATTTTGATCATTATAATCCGGTGTTTGTAAAGATGCTTTGTAATGATCGGGTTCACCGGGATATGCGGACTCGGATATTCTGGATTTTTTACCTGATATTACAAATATAATAAGTATTATAAAAGAAACAAAAAATGCGAGGGCAAATGATACTGACAAAATAATGAGAAGTAACTTCTTCGCACTTTTAATACTGTTATGGATTTCATCATAAATAGCCGTTTTAGAAACTATAAAGCATGAAACATAATTGATTTTTTGTCCATTTTTTGAATTAACATCAAATACTCTTGTTACAATCCACCCGTTTCTGTCAATGCCGGGATATACATATTCTTTTATATATTTAATTTCTTTTTTTGAGAACGGTATCTCAGAACCCAATATATAATAATCATTTACCGAAACCTTTTCTGAAGTCTTGTTTAAAGCTTCAAATATAATATCAGTATTATATCTGAACTCATCAGCTGCAATATTATAATTCAGTTCTTTCGCTTCAGCTGGATTAGAATGAGAGATAATAGTTCCATTATCTGATACCAGAAAAGCTTTTTCATAAAAATTGCTGTTGCCCTGACTAGTATAAAAAGCATCCAGACGGGTCTTTCTTTCATTATCATCGTCAATTGATGCAGCAAGAACTGTTGCATCGGCAAGAGACTGAATTATTGAAATTTTTGAGTCTTCTATATCGCTTATATTGTTTTTAAGATCCTTATATAGATAATAACCTGCGCCTCCTACTCCAAGCGAAAATATAATTATGAAAAAAAACCAAAATAGTAGAAAAACTGCAGCAAATCTTTTAAAGTTCATATTCCGTCCAAAAAGAGTTTCTCACTATATTATCGGTAATTTGAAGAATTTTATTAATATGCGGATATAAACAAACTCAAAATAACTTTTTGCATCTAATTAATTATAAAAAATAATTAGATGCAATCTCATAAATATCACCTATGATTGGGCTGTTATTTATTATAGTTGATTTGAATTAATATGTTTTTCCTTAAAGGGAAACTTTCTATCAAAATTCTCCAATTCATTCTTATCTGAATAAAACGCTTTATCCGGAATAAATGTACCGCGAATATTCATTAAAGAATCTTTATCTAGTTCAAGTACCATGAAAGCTTCAAAATTACCTCCATCACTGGTAGTAATTTTGAAACAAGCAGCGTTTCTAAAACCAAAACGATGGTAGTAATCAGGATTACCGAATATTACAACTGCCTTAAAACCCATTTTTCGTGCTGATTCAAGTGAACGAAGTAAAAGCGTGGAGCCAATTCCTTTTTTCTGATACTCAGGCTTTACACTAAGAGGTCCCATGCACAGAACCTCATTATATTCAGTATCTGAAATTCCGGCTTTTGAATAGATTATATTACCAACTATATCATTGCCATGAAGCGCTACAAAATCGAGCTCCGGAACAAAGGATTTACTTTTTCTGAGATTGTGAAGAACAAAATGTTCATCACATCCCGGCTTGTATAAATCCCCAAAAGCTTCTCTTGTCATTATTTCAGTTTCTCTATAGTCTTTATCAGTTTCATTTCTGATTATTATATTCATAACATTTCTCCATAAAAAAATCCACATGCGCCGTCATTTAACAGCGCTAAATTTTTATAATAGTAACGATCAAACTGTTTATCATAAAAGGAAATAAACATGGGGCCGGACACAGCGGTACACCGCTTTATCCGATTTTAAACAATAGGCTTTATGAAGAATAAATGCATATCTCATTACACATTCAAATAACTATTCAGTCAACTTATTTTCAGACCTCTGTCCGCAAAACCCGCAGATTTTCGATCATTTCTGATGTTTTGGGATCAAATTGACGGTGAAGATGCTCAAGATAATTTTTAAGGTCAGAGTTCATACCGGAGTATTTTTTCATAGTTCTTTTTCGCAAAGAAAGTATTTCCTTTGTTACTAAGTCAATGTCGCGGAGAGATGCCGTTTTTGTTTTTTTAAAAGTTTCGGCCATACGGACTTTTAATTCGCTTATCCCGGATTCTGCCTGTTCACTAAAATCTTTTGCTTTTACAATATCCTTAGTTATCTTAAAAAAGTGATATCCTTTGACAGAAATCGAAACAGATTGTGCAAAATATCCGGGATTATTAAAAAAAGTATAAATCAAAAATTTGAAGTATCTGAATCCATATGTTGAAAAACCCTGCTTAATTAAAGAAAGAATTAGTGCTCGAATATCGGAATAAGATATAATACGGAAACTAGATAATCTTTTTGGAGGAAGACGTTTAATAAATTCAGCCGATCTTTGGAAATATTTTTCAGGGGAATAAATCTCACGGAGAATTCTCTCATATCCGTCCACCAGTTTATTTTCATTCATCACCGGCTGAAAATTCATCTGCAAATCATGGGTATTGTTTCCGCTTGCTGCAACAGAAGCTTTCAATCTTCCTTCATCTTTCAATCTTCTATAAAGCTGAGTTCCCGGAAGTGCGGTCAAGAGTCCTACCATCGCCATTGAAACTCCTGAACGCTGAATAAACTCTATCTGTCTGTCAAAAATATCTTCCTTATCCGAATCAAATCCGACAATAAATCCGGCTGACACTTCTATTCCTTTTTTCTGAATTTTTTTAACCGACTCGATAAGATCCGTTTTCAGATTTTGGGTCTTATGACAACCGGAAAGGGATGCATAATCAGGTGTCTCAATGCCTGTAAAAACCATATCGAATCCGGCTTGATTCATAAGCCCGAGCATTTCATCATCTGTTGCCAGATTAATGCTCGCTTCCGTAAAAAACGTAAAAGGATTATTATGGATTTTTTGCCATTTGATAATTTCCTGAAGAAGAGAAATTACCTTACTCCGGTTTCCGATAAAATTATCATCAACAATGAAAACCGATCCTCTAAAACCAGTTTCATAAACAGCCGTTAATTCACTTGCAAACTGAGTCGGTGTTTTTAACCTTGGAACCCTTCCAAAAAGTTCAATTATATCGCAAAATTCGCAGTTAAAAGGGCAACCTCGTGAATTCTGTAAAGCAAGATTATTATACTTCTTTATCTTAAGCAGATCATAGCGCGGAACGGGAGTCCGGGAAATATCAGGTTTTTCTGTAGTTGAATAAACATGTTCAGGATTTCCTGCTTCGAAGTCCCGTATAAATGACGGCAGTGTGATTTCTGCTTCGTTTAAAATGAAATAGTCAACATCACTTATCTGTTTGTATGATGTTGTCGGATAAGGACCGCCTGCTGCGACTTTCACGCCGCACTCACGGCACATTTTTACAACACTTGCAAAAGAAGCACTTTGAACAATCATTGCAGATATCATAACAAGATCACATCCTGTTATGTCATTATGTTTTAATTTTTGCACATTCATATCAATAAGCTTTAGATCATAATCCTCAGGCAAAAGCGCAGCAACTGTTATAAGACCCAGAGGAATAGTTGATGCTTTTTTATTGATGAAAGCTAACGCATGTTTCATCCCCCAATATGTTGAAGGAATTTCGGGATAGACTAACAGAATTTTCTTTTTCATAGAAGCTCCTTTTGACGAAAACGTAAAAAAGAACTAATGTCGCTTCATTTACGGGTTATAATCGCAATTCGGAACGGAAGGAAATGGACGGCGGTTATCATTCGTTAATAATTAAGACAAAGAGAATAACCTGAAAGTTGCAAATTTATTTATTTAAAACACGTTTTAAAAATTTTCCGGTATAAGATTCTTTTACTTTTATAATGTCCTCCGGTCTTCCTTCAGCTACAACGGTTCCGCCTCCGTCACCGCCTTCAGGCCCCAAATCAATTATATGATCAGAAGTTTTTATGACATCAAGATTATGCTCAATAACTATTACAGTATTTCCCTTTTCAACAAGAGTATGAAGAACATGCAGAAGCTTTTTAACATCGGCAAAATGAAGACCGGTTGTAGGTTCATCAAGAATATATAGTGTTTTTCCTGTTGAACGCTTTGATAATTCGGTAGCAAGTTTTATTCTTTGCGCTTCACCTCCGGAAAGAGTTGTCGCACTTTGACCTAGTTTAATATATCCTAAACCGACTTCCTGAAGTGTTTCAAGCTTCTTATAAACAGACGGAATGTTCTTAAAAAATTCAGCTGCTTCATCAACACTCATATCAAGAATTTCAAAAATATTTTTACCTTTGAACCTGATCTCAAGAGTTTCATGATTATATCTTTTACCATGACATACTTCGCATGTGATATATACATCAGGCAGAAAATGCATTTCTATTTTCTTAACGCCATCGCCTTCACACGATTCACATCTTCCGCCGCGCACATTAAAAGAAAAACGTCCGGCAGAATATCCGCGTATTTTGGAATCCTGAAGAGAAGCAAATAAATCACGTATCGGAGTAAATATTCCGGTATAGGTTGCAGGATTGGACCTAGGAGTACGGCCTATCGGCGACTGATCTATATCAATCACCTTATCAATTTCTTTCCATCCGATAATCTCTTTGAATTTTCCGGGATACTCTTTTGAACGCATTACTAAATTCGAAAGAGCTTTATAGAAAATTTCCATTACAAGCGTTGATTTACCGGATCCGGAAACTCCCGTTACAGATGTAAAAACACCAAGAGGAAACTTTACATCTACATTCCGAAGATTATTTTCAGATGCACCTTTTATTGTAATATAATTTACGGGCTTTCTCCGCTCGGAAAGAAAATCAATTTTTTCTTTGCCTGAAAGAAAACGTCCTGTAACGGATTCGTTATTTTTCATTATTTCCTGTGCAGTTCCGCAGGCAATAAGATGCCCTCCCGCTTCGCCTGCACCGGGGCCGAGATCGATGATATAATCGGACGCATGCATGGTATCTTCATCATGCTCAACAACAATAACCGTATTACCCAGCTCTTTAAGACGTTTTAGGGTCGCAATTAGTTTATCATTATCGCGCTGATGAAGTCCGATAGAAGGTTCATCAAGAACATACAGCACACCCGTAAGAGCTGAACCGATTTGAGTTGCAAGTCTGATACGCTGGGCTTCTCCGCCCGAAAGAGTTCCGGCAGCTCTATCAAGAGTCAGATAATCAAGACCGACATCATTTAAAAAATTCAGTCTTTGACGTATCTCTTTTAAAATCTGAAAAGCAATTTTTTCTTCAGTCGGAGTAAGTTTTAATCCATCAAAAAATATTTTTGAATTTTTAATAGACATTGAACTTACATCATGAATCGATCTGTCCGCGACTTTTATAGAAAGAACTTCAGGCTTGAGCCTTGCGCCGTTGCAGGAAGGGCATATCTGGTTATGCATAAAGCCTTCCATCCATCCGCGGATATCTTCACTGCTGGTCTCTTTATATCTTCTTTCAAGATTCGGAATAACGCCTTCAAACGCACGGTTATACGGATACGGCTTTGTTCTTGCATCTGCAGTACCATGCATAATAAATTCTGTAACATTTTTAGGAAGTTTTTTCCAAGGAACAGAAGTATCAACAGAAAATGTTCTGTTTAACAGGCGTGCCTGTTCTTCCGTCCATTGTTTTCCCCAGGCAAGGACGGCTCCATCTTCAATAGAAATAGTTTTGTCAGGTACAATTAGATCTTCGTCAAAACGCATAAGAAAACCCAGACCGCTGCACTCATCACAAGCACCATAAGGAGCATTAAATGAAAAAAGACGCGGTGTAAGTTCCGGAATTGAAATTCCGCAATCAATACAGGATAGAAGTGACGAAAACAATTTTTCATTATCATCAATAAGCACCGACGTAAGACCTGAACCCATATCAAGCGAGGTTTCAAGAGAGTCAGCAAGACGGGGGCGTATACCGTCTTTCATTACAATACGGTCCACCACTATATCAATATTATGCTTTATATTTTTGCTTAGTTTTATTTCTTCTTCAAGAGACTTGATTTCACCGTCAATCCGGACTCTCGCGAATCCTTTCTTCCGTGCATTTTCAATTATGTCAGAATGCTCGCCTTTTCTTCCGCGGACAACAGGAGCCATTATAACAAGTTTGGTATTTTCCGGAACAGTCATTATATTTTCAACTATCTGATCAACAGACATCGAGGATATTTTTTTTCCGCATTTGTGACAATAAGGTATACCTATACGCGCAAAAAGTAGACGGTAATAGTCATGTATTTCGGTAACAGTTCCGACTGTGGATCGAGGATTTCTATGACTGCTTTTCTGTTCTATTGATATAGCGGGAGATAAACCGTCAATAAAATCAACATCAGGCTTTTCCATTAATCCCAGAAACTGACGCGCGTAAGCAGAAAGCGACTCAACATAACGTCTCTGCCCTTCCGCATAGATTGTGTCAAAAGCTAGTGATGATTTTCCTGAACCTGAGAGGCCGGTAATTACGACAAGAGAATCGCGCGGTATATCAACTGATATGTTTTTGAGATTATGCTCCCGCGCTCCTCTTACCTTAATGAAACTCTTAAATTTGTGAGACATTCACAGATCCGCACATAGGACAAACGACGTCAATGTCATCATCGTCTTCTGCTTCATCCGAATCTTTGGTAATATAGTCATCCCAACGGTAGTCGCAGTCTTCGCAGACAAAACTCATGCTGACAGTAACTTCACCCGAAGATTCTTCATCATCAAGATCTTTTTCATCTTCATCTTCTAATTCTTCTTCGTCATCATCGTAATAGCTGTCTTCATAAACTTCATCATCAAGATCTTTTTCAAGTTCATTGCTCATAAAAACCTCGGCTTATGTTTTTCCGTTTAAAACAGGCAAAAATGGGGTATTACTTTTGTCAACGAAATTTACGGAGTTTTTTTGCCTATTCCACAATATCAGGCAAGGAAGGCTCCTTCGGAGGTAAAGGCTCCAAAACATCAAAAACCTTTGTATTTTTTCCCGAATCAGGAGGTAAGTCCTTTTTAACAGATTCATTTACTGATTTTTTTATGTAGTCATCTTCTCTCGGAGTATCAGCAGGCTTATCCTCTTTCTTTTTTACATCAGCCTGAGGGTCTTTCTTTTTTACTTCTTTTTTAAAAGTATTTTTTTTCTGCTGTATACCTGATTTTATCTCTTTTACAGGCGGCGGATTATCAGCTGAATCGATTTCAGATGAATCAGGGAAAAATGATTCTTCAGCAATTATAATATCCCATGCCCCCCACAAACCCGGATTCAAAGAATACTCTTTAAAAGTAATAATACAGCCCCCCCTGAATGTTACATCATCAGGAATATCTATTCCTACATACTTATCAAGAGGAAGTCTTGTAACATCAAGATCGGCGATTTTAGTTCTATCGGCGTAAATTTCTAGCCTGGAAGAAAGTCCTGATTTATCCATGTCCTTAAAACGTACAAAATCAATCCATAGAACATATCTTACATGCTGTTTCAATCCGGTTAATTCAATTGAAGAACCGAATTTTGAAACAAAGGAAGCCGTACCGTTTGAAACAGGTGATAGATCACCTGACAGAAAAAGGTTTTTACCCCTTCCCCACCTGAATATTTCTTCGTATTTTCCGTTATTCGTCCAGCCCTTTACGGGACAATCGGAATTTCCGCCGAAATTAACAATAAAGTACTTTTTATCTGATGCGTTAATGATAAAAGGAAGTACAAAAATAATAAATAATAACTTCTTCATAGTTTAACTAAAATTGAAAACAAATTTTTAGGATAATAATATACTCTGATATCTTTTTTCCCTCCGCGTTCACGCACCGACAAATTAACTATTGTTTTATCATCATAAAGATTATAGGTTGTAATATCATTTTCATTAATCAGTGACTCATTTTTATAATTTTTTCTTATCTCATTTATTTTTTTATCAGCGAGTTCCGCGCTTATCTGATACTCCGTAGAGCAAATACAAATAAGCTTATCCTTTATAAACACATATTCAGATGCACCTTTGTTATATATAGAAACATAAGATATTACATCAGGGTGAATTGAATTTATGTGAGCGAGAATTTTGTTTGATGAAATTACATTCTGATTTATTTCAACCTGTGAAAAATCATCAGCAGAGCTATTTTGGCGTATATCGGAAAGCTGCGACTCCCATGAATATTCTGGTTCAGCACCTAAAAGAAAAACAAAAAGCAACGGCAAAGAAAATATAATTTTCAACATATAACCCCCGAAGAAACCCCTATAACATACATCATCTGAAGTCAATAAAAATCCTTAGAGCTGACTTCAATTTCTATCTTGACAGATTCTCTTAAACAATTTATCCTTATAACAAGGGGAAACAGCAAATGAAAAAATATCTGATTTTTACTGCCGTTCTTGTATTTTCATTCCAGTGTGTTTTTTCAAATACATCCCGGAATAAAACCTTCTCCGGCAGAATTATCAGCGTTAACGGTTCCGAACTAATTGTAAAAAAAGGAAAAACAGAGAAGACTTTTGTAATTAACGAAAATACAAAGATTTATGATGAAAACGGCGATATAATATCATCCGATCTCATTTGGATAGATAAAATCGTCAAAATAACTTATAACAGAAAATCAAAAGAAATTGTTGAAATTCAGATAATCAAACGGCTTATTAAAGAGTCAACTGAATCGACCGAAATAAAAACAGAATCTTCTTCCGACAATAAAGCAGAATAATAAATCCCTAGGATAATAGAGACATGGAAAAATCACTCATTTTCAATTCAGTTTTCATTTTTATGGCTCTTTGGGGAATAGCTCTTTTCTTTATCTGGTTCAGACCAAAGCTTGAATTCTTTTGGAAAATTGCAGCAACATTAGTATTTGCATTTTATATGTACTTTTTCTTTGAAGAAATTTTTAAAGGATACACTGCATTTAAAGCCGACTGGTATACTGTAATTATGGCATTTCTAAAAGAACTCATCGTTCTGCTGTTTTATATCAACTTCATATTCTGGCCGATAGCTTTGACTTATGCTTTCTATAAAGCAGATGATTTCGGATCGGAATTTCTTTTGAAATTTATGTGTGTATTCACCTTGGCTCTCTGGGTTACGGCTGCAATTTACGTATATAAATCAAAAACGGTTGACGACTTCTTCCTCAACCGTTTGATCAAATCGATTCCTTTCACCGGAAAATAGCTCTAGTCTTTTCCGTCTTTGGTTTTAAAATAATCTGATAGATCGCGAAGAGCATTCGGTGTAAACTTCTGACTCACGGCACTTATGTTGGCCTGTTTTATTTCATCAAAAATTTCTTTTCTATGAACTGCAATTTTTTTTGGGGCCTTAATGCCGAGCTTAACCTGATCGCCTTTTACTTCAACGACAACAAGTTCAATATCATCCCCTATCATTATACTTTCATTTGTTTTACGTGCAAGAACCAGCATGATTATTTACCCCGTTTATTCAGCTCTTCAAGAATGCTGTGACGGGTTTTATATTTATCAGAAAGGCTTATAGACTGTTTCCCGGTTTTTTTCTGTAAATTTAAAATGATCGGGCCCTGAAGATTAGCTGTCATATCGGAAGTCTTCTCAGGAATTGTCACAATAAAGAGTACTTTAATATTATCGATTGATTTTTCACCAATAGAATCAATATCATTCTGTGAAACAGCAAGATCATACGAATCCATAAATGATTCAGGTTCAATAACTACAAAAGAGAGATCAGGTTCACCGATAGCCTGCATCCACATGAACGGAGACGAATCTTCCTGCAGAAAAGCAAAACTGTCTACGAAGTTAAATCCGAGAATACCTTCAGGAAAGGAGAAAATCTGCGAGGAAAAAACTTCAATTTCTCCCCATGATTTCGTCCTGATTAAAACTTTATCATCTGATTCTCTTAAAAAATTCGGGAGATGATTCTCCGAATACTGCGCCTTAGCGGCATTGGACTGAGTCATAAAACCTCTTTTATCTTAAAAAATCCATTAGCGTTGATTTTATTGATTTTGCTCCGACAGCAAGCGCATACTGATGAACAGATTCAAGCCATTTAAAATTCATTATCGTCTCAGCATAATCAATGCCTTCAGTTTTAGAAAGCATTTCGGTAATATTGGCTTTTGCAAATTCACTTCTTTTAGCAAGTTCGTCAATTCTTCTTGATTTGGCGCCGATTTCTGCAAGATTTTTCAAGACATTCTCAAGACCCATGTCAAGAAGACCGATATCACGTCCGCCGACGAGCTCCTGATCTCCTGCAACAAGATCCTCGCGAAGTCTGATAACCATTTCAAAAAGACTCATTCCGTCAACTGTTACGGTCGGATCGTAGTTATTGGGCGGACTTGGAAACTGCGGATTGATAAGACCCAAATCTTTAAGAACTCTTCCGCTTCCTGAATCTTCAAGCCATGTCTGATGAGGAGTCGTTGTTTCAATTATCAGATTATTACGTCCGCCCTTGCTTGCTTTTACGGCAAGTCCGGCATTATTGATTTTATCAATTATTATATCAAGATTATCTCCCGCACTAATTTTAATCTCAACGCCGTCAATTTTAATCGCTTGGTCCGTGTCAGACGAATAAGTTGTCGCATCCTTATTTGAAGTTAGAACTTGATTAGTCGCCCAGAAAACCTGATTACCAGGTATTCCTATATCAACATATTCTCCCTTTGAGACTTCTCTTGTCAGCCGACCGATATCACCCCTGTATTCAACACCGGTCATGGCATCACCCTGGTTTCCGGCAGTTAAAGTCTGATAAATTGAAAGAAAAGGATTAGGATTTTTATCATCGCCGGTCATATATCCGCCGAACAGTGATCTTCCTGCTCCGTCTTTGGCATTAGCAACAGCAACAAGCTCCTCAAGAAGCTGATTTATTTCAGTAGCCATAGCTTCCTTTAATTCGAAGTTTGTATAAATACCGTTTGCACCCTGAACGGCAAGAACTCTAAGCCGCTGAAAAATTCTTGTTACAGACTGAAGTGTAGAATCAGCCTGATTAAGATATGATTTGCTCTCATCAATATTTTTAATGAACTGATTTACTTCTGTAAGATTAGTTCTGTACAGCATCTGATTTGTTGCATTGATCGGATTATCCCGCGGAACACGGACATTCTTCCCCGTAGCGAGTGAATTGTTTATTTTATCCATTTCATACTGATGACGTTTAAGATTAAAAGTCATGTTCTGATTTATCATCTGATTTGTAATTCTATTCATAATTACGCTCCAAGTCTGATAATTGTTTCGAGCATTTTATCAAATGTGCTGATCATTCTGGCATTTGCATTATATGCATGCTGAAACTGAACCATATTGCTCATTTCTTCATCAAGACTGACTCCGGAAACTGATTTTCTTAGATTATTCAGATTTGCCAGAAGAGTCTCCTGATTTTTGACCCTGTCGTCTGATTCAGATCCCTGACTTCCTATTTTCGCAACTAATGAAATATAGAAATCGTTAAAAGTTGAATTTGAATCAACCATAGCCGATTTATGCCGCAAGTTGGCAATCCTAAGCGAATTGCTTCCGTCACCGATATTGTTGCCTTTATTAAAATCACCTGTTCCGCCGATATCTTTTCCCTGAGCCGCTGCGATTTTATCAATATCTTTCAATATGTCCGAAGAGACAGACATATAAGCCGCGGGATTATACTGTGGTGTAATTGTCACATGCTCTCTATCCGGCAGAAGTTTGGCTATATCATTAATACGCCTGTAATCAAAGGATCCTGCTGCACCGGTTTGCTTCAGTATTCCGGCTAGACCTACGAAAAGCTGACCGGAATCTTCTATATGGCGTATCATAAAATTCTTTTTATCGCTGTCTTTCGCAGTCGTTGCCTTCAATGCAAGATGACTGTTATGATCTATATATGCGTTTACTCCGAAATGACCGTCATTAATTTTTTTCATAACATCATAAATGCTGTCAGTTGCAGCATAACTGATTTGTATTTCACCTTCAATTTCATCATTAGCGACAAAAGTCAGAGTGCCCGTAATGCCTATGGCCGCGGAAGCATCAACTTTATTCGCTCCGGTTACTTTAAATACAGCGGATACATCATAAACTCCGTCATTATTGAGGTCATGATTTCCTTCAACATTGTCGCTGACCATAATCTCTTTGAAAAAATTAATGTTTGTTTCACCGTTTTTTCCGAATCCGTCACGATGAATTTCATTCGTCAGATCCATTATGTTTACAGCAAGTGAGTTAACGCTGTTTATATTATCTCTTAGAATTTTATCTCTGACTTCAACCAATCCCGCAAGTTCACCATGCGTTATTTTAACAGGTGCTTCGCTTTTTGCCCATCTGACTCCGAAAAATCCTTTATTTTCAGGATTTAGATATGCTTCAAGTTTATGAAGAACTTCACCCTGAACAAGATTTTCTGAACCGATATAAACAATCGTTTCATCCTTATCGCTTCTTCCGACAGAAATATTTACAATAGTTGAAAGCTTTTCAATAAGCGCATCACGTTTATCTCGAAGATCATTGGGATTATCTCCAACTGCTTCGGATTTCATAATACGCTCGTTCAAATCTCTTATACTCGCAGCATAATTATTGATTTCTTCAACTTTCGCAGCGACTTGGCGGTTTGCATCCTGCTGAAGTTCATCGAGCTGACGGTATACATGCTGAATCTCATTTGAAAAGGCATTTGCTTTTTCCTTAACAACCTCCCTGGTCGCGCGCGTCTCAGGATATTTTGAAAGTTCCTGCCATGATTCCCAGAAAGCATCCATCTTGCTTCTTATTGACTGGTCGGAAGGTTCGTTATAGACCTGTTCTATCTGATAAATAAAATCGTTTTTTGAATTCCAATAACCCATCGCATTCTTTTCAGAAACAATTCTATCGTCAATAAAGCTGTTTCTTACACGCTCAATCTGCGCCACAACAGAACCCTGACCAAGCTGACCTGCAGTTTCTGCCCTGCTTAAACTTGGAACATAAATCGGATCCATTGAAGTTATCGATACACGCTGACGGGTATATTCTTCATTTTCTGCATTAGAAATATTATGCCCCGTAACATGAAGAGCCTGCTGGTGCGACATCAGTCCCCGCCGTGATATTTCAAGTCCCATAAAAGTCGAGTTCATATTGCCCCCTAAACTGTTCTGTTAATTAAAACAGAATTCTTTTTTACTCTTGATTCTCTTCCGGCAGAATAAGCGCTTTTATCATCAAGCGAATCTTTTATTCCCTCGACAATTAGTGAATAAAAGTTCATGTTATCTCTGATCATTCTGGCGTTAGTTTCTAAAATTCTCTGAAGTTCGTTTGTTATTTTCTTTAATCGTTCGGCACAAAGGATCATTTCTTTTCCTGAATCATCATCAGCATATTGAGATATATCACGCAATGAAGGATTGGCTTTATTAATATAGAATTTACCTGTTATTTTACGAACACAGCTTAAGCGGCTTGACTCAATAAGTTCAATTTGACCAATAACTTTGTCCTGATCAGAAACAATTCCCTCAAGCTCCGTAACAAGATTTCCGGAAATGCAGTCAGTTTTTTTTCTTTCTAATCCGAGAAACTCTTCATAAAGCTCGGTCTGTCTGTCAATAATCGATATAATTTCACGAAATAAATTACTCATCTTCTACCTTCCGAAATTCACCTTATTATCAATCTCGGACGATTTTTGAAATACAATTAGGCATTTTTAATCATAATTTAAAAAAACTTACTTAACTTCCTTATTATATCTTGGTAAACAATAACCTAATTCATAAGAAATAATGGGGTTTAGGGTTGATTTTCATGTTTTAACTGCTCTAAACTTTTAAAATTCTTGAAAAAAAAACATTCTAAATCAGGCTTATCCGATGATTACTCAAAGACAACTTCCTCCGGTTTCACTAAAAAGTAAAATTAGAGGTATCATATTTATTATTTTAATTATTGGCTTAAGCATACTTGCAAGCCACATTTTCGTTCCGAAGATGATCGCTTTTACGGTCATGAATGACCGTCTATCTGCAATTACACCAGATAACTTTATTATCATAAAAAACAAGCTGATTCTACTTCCAGACTTCATTGAGCGTCATAACATTGATAAGGCTGAAGCTTTAAAATCGATTGAAGGATTAACCTCTTCAAAAGTAAAAACCGCCGCAGAAAAAGCCTTTCCTGAAAAAGATGATTCAGAAAAGTTTATAAAAACATTTCTCAATTCAGCAGAATTGAGTCCTTTCTGCAAAGAAACAGTTTACGAAGAAGCTAGTCATGAAATTTCGAGGGAGGATATGAAAACCATAATTTCCATATACAATACATATAAAAATTCATTAATAATGTATCTTCCGGCTCTAAAAATAATCATAAAAGACATCAATAAATATTGACTCTTTACTTGATTTTTTTCAATAATTATTGATAATAAACAAAACGGAGGAAATATGAAGACAATTATGTACATCATGTTGGCGCTTCTTTTATGTTCATATGCTTCAGCAAAGGACATAACAGCAACAACTGAAGACGGTAAAAAGATAATTCTTTCAGAGAATGGAACATGGAAATACGATAAAAAAAACGAAGATAAGAAAAATGATCAATTAATAACACAGCAGTTTACAACACCTGCAGATTCAACATCTGTTTATAATGCTAAACGCGGAAATTTTATTGTTAAATATAATCCTTCCAAATGGGAAATTTTATCAACATCATTAAATCAAATGGCAGAGGCTTCTTTCCAGCATTCTTCCGGTGACGCATATGCAATGATAATAACCGAAAGAATAAGAATACCTATGGAAAATTTTGATTCTATAGTGGTTGATAATGCGCAAAAAGTTGCAACGAATGTTGAAATAACTAATTCGGAAGTTCGTCTGGTAAACGGAAAGCAGGTAAAATTTATTGAACTCTCTGGAGTTATCCAGGGCATCAATTTCGTTTACAATTATTATGTTTATTCCGATTCAAAGGGTTCAACTCAAATTACTCTTTTTACAAGCAAGGAACTATATCCGGAATACAAACAGGACTTTACTGATTTTTTAAACGGTTTTAATGCTAAATAATAAAAATGACATAGTTCTAAAAAATATTTTTTTTTCATATTCAGACAAAAATGTTTTTGAATCATTGTCAGCAGTTTTCCCAAAAGGCAAACTTACATCCCTGATCGGTCCCAACGGATCAGGGAAAACAACATTGCTTAAAATTATATGCGGAATTCAAAGACCTCTAAAGGGTGAAGTCCTTATAGGAAATACTTGCATCGATACGCTTGAAGTAAAGGAAAAATCATCAATTATTTCTTCGGTATTTTCATCTGATTTTTCGGCAAAACCGATAACAGTTGATGAGTTCGTTTTACTTAACCGCTTTCCATTAAAAAAAGGCTTTGCATTTTCAAATGATGATTATGAATATAAAGATATCGCTCTCAAAAAATGCCGAATTGAAAAATTATCCAAAAAACTTTTAAATCATTTATCAGCGGGAGAGCTTCAGCTTACACTGCTTGCCGGGTGTATCGCAAAAAATTCTGAAATTATAATTATGGATGAACCGGTATCTCATCTTGATATCAGTCATGCATATAACATATATTCAATTTTGAGAGAAGAAGCCGACAGAGGAAAAACTGTTATTGCTTCTGTTCACGACATAAATACCGCAATAAGATTTTCTGATATTATTACAGCAATGAAGGATTTCAGCATTTTTTTTTCAGGATCATCCGATAAATTTCTGAAAAGTGACATAGCTTCCAAATTATATAAAATTGATTTTAAAAAAGTCCGTAATTCCGGCTCTTCACTAAATTATATTTTCCCTGCATAGGAGAACGTTTTTGGAAACATTTGAAACAATTAAAAACTTTCTGATTGAAGAAAATAAATTCTCAAAAGCTGTTGTTTTTTTTACAGCCTCCGCTCTCATTTTCATTATACTTTCAGCAATAAAAAGCACTTTGAGGATGCGTCTCAAAAAGGCTGCTAAAAACAATAAAAAAATAAAACGAATTACTTCTTTTATTGCTGAAACACACTACATGCTCGTCTTCGCGGTATCATTTGAAATCGCCTCTATGTTAATCACTTTATCAAAAACTGAAAAAATGATTATCAACACCTTTGTTATCGCATCGATTTTCCTTGAATTGGCATCTATTGCAGGAAAAAGTCTTAATCTGATTTTCTCCAAAATACATCACGGACAAAAATATAAATCCTCAGAAACTTTTTTTAATATTATTATTGTTCTTTCCAAGACAGCAATTTATTCAGCAGGATTAATAATAATTCTTTCAAATCTTGGTTTCAAAGTTTCAACACTTGTTACGAGTCTTGGAATAACCAGTATTGCTTTTGCATTTGCTTTTCAAAATATTCTTTCTGATTTATTTTCTTCCTTTACTATATATGTTGATAAACCTTTCGTGCAAAATGATTTTATAAGATTCGATGACGTCGCAGGTACAATAATTAAAATAGGTATAAGAAGCACAAGAATATTGAGCTTAAACGGTGAAGAAATTATTCTCTCAAATAATCAGCTGACAAATAAGACCGTAAGAAATTATACAAAAATGAAAAAAAGAAGAGTACTCCTCTCACATTCAGTCTGTTACGATACTGAAATCAGCAAGCTTGAAAAAATTCCGATAGAAATTAAAAAAATAATCGAGTCTCATAAAGACACAGAATACTCACGTTCAAATTTAAAAGAATTATCAGATTATTCAATTATCTTTGAAACAGAATATTTTATTTCTTCTCCGGATTACGCATACTTTATGGAGATAAATGAACAAATAAATTTAGAAATTATGAAATATTTCAAATCCAAAAAAATAGAGTTTGCATATCCGACGCAAAATATAAATATCAGAAAATAGTCATTTCACCATGTCTTCATATTCTGAAAGTTTTGTTCTCATTATTTCATTTATTTCATTAAGAACTTTTCTGCGGAAACGATAATATTTTTGCGTGTATTTGGTATTTTTTTCTTTTACTATACACGAAAGATAGGCTTTTCTTTTTGATTGATTAAATGTTGATAGCGTAGAGTAGAATGTAGAAATTATTTCTTCACGGATAATCATATTCTCAAGATTAAAGTCATTCAGCTTCTCCATCTCCATGTATTCAATATTCTCTATCGGTTCAGAAATAATACTCGGTTTTCTCTGACGGTAGAAATCAATCAGTTTATTTTTTGCGCACACAAATAAATATCTTTTAGAAATCGATGATTCCGGAGGCAATTCTTTCTTCTTTGCGAAAAGATTTAAAAATATTTCCTGAGCAATTTCTTCAGCTGTTTGTGAATTATGAATTTTCTTGCAGATGAATCCGACAATATCGCTGAAGTAATTTCGATAAAGCAGATCAAAACGTTTTTCATAGCTTTTCAATTTAGTTGTCCCCTTTCAATACAATTTATAATATTATATACGGAAAATAAATGGGTATTTATCATCGTTTTATTAAGTTTTTTCATTTTTTTTTTAAATATGGCTTTACATCACTCATATTTTTACATCTATGAAATACTTTTTAATTTTACTAATTACAAATCAAGATTGGAAGCAAATAGAAGGGCTTATATTTAAAATTATAGATAGAAGAAATATAATAAAACACCGCCTGTAAGGCGGTGTTTTATTATATCAATCGGCTTTGTTGCCTTTTGCACGTTTTTCAGCAGCAGCTTTAACTACTTTTTCCTGAACGTCTTTTGGAACCTGCTCGTAAGCATGAAATTCCATTGAATAGTTCGCTCTTCCGCTTGAAAGTGATCTGAGAGTAGTTGCATAACCGAACATTTCAACAAGAGGTGCTTTCGCATCAACTTTCTGAGAACCTTTTCTGAATCTTCTCATGTCGCCGATCTTGCCTCTTCTTCTGTTTAGGTCTCCGATTACATCACCGATATAATCATCCGGTGTATTTACTTCAACTTTCATTACCGGCTCAAGAAGAATCGGATCAGCTTTTAGAAAAGCCTGTTTAAAACACATTGAAGCACAAAGTCTGAACGCCATATCCGATGAATCGACTGCATGGAAACTACCGTCTATCAGAATAGCTTTAACGTCAAGAACCTGGAAGCCCGCAAGAATACCTTCATCCATAGTTGCTTCAAGACCTTTTCTAACTGAAGGAATATATTCCTGAGGAATTGCTCCTCCCTTAATCATATCAACAAACTCGAAACCCTTACCCGGATTAGGCTCAAAACGGATGGTACAGTTTGCGAACATACCTTTACCACCGGTCTGCTTAGCAAATTTATAAGAATTTTCAACAGGAGTCTTCATTGTTTCTCTGAATGCTACAGCCGGTTCTCCGACATCAACTATCAGACCATACTCTTCTTTCAGACGGTCAACCATGATCTCAAGGTGAAGCTCTCCCATACCCGCGATAACCGTTTCATTTGATTCTTCATCAACACGAGTCTTAAATGAAGGGTCTTCAGTTGAAAGTCTGTTAAGAGCAAAACCAAGCTTCTCTTCATCTTTCTTACTCTGCGGAGTAATCTTCATTTCAATAACCGCAGGCGGAATATGAATTTTTTCAAGAATTACAGGATTATCCTGATCACAAAGAGTATCGCCTGTTTTAGTGTCTTTCATACCGATAAGTGCAACGATTTCGCCGGCACCTGCAGATGTAAGTTCTTCTCTGTCTTTCGCATGAATTCTAAGAATTCGTCCTATTCTCTCTTTCTTTCCTTTTGTTGAATTAAGTACAGTTATACCGCTTTCAAGTTTTCCGGAATAAATTCGAATAAATGTCTGCTGACCAACATAAGGGTCATTTATAAGCTTGAACGCAAGCGCACAAAAAGGATCGGACTCAACAGGATGTCTTGTATGAGATTTTGAAGGATCATTAATATCCTGTCCGTGCACAGAACCAATATCAACAGGAGAAGGAAGATAATCAAGAACAGCATCAAGATATTCTTCTACACCTTTGTTTTTATATGAAGATGCGCAGAAAACGGGAGTAATATTCTGATTTATAGTAACAGTTCTCGCAGCTTTTTTAAGTTCATCATATCCGATTTCTTCTTCTGCAAGATACTTTTCCATGATTGCGTCATTGAAATCTGCAATTTTTTCGATCATGTTCTTTCTTGCAGCTTCGGCTTCAGCTTTCATGTCTTCAGGAATATCTTTTTCTTCTCTTTTCAATTCAGCCGGATAATAAACAGCCTTCATTTTCATAAGGTCTATTACACCCTGAAAATTATCTTCAGCTCCGATTGGCAGCTGAAAAGGAACTGCATTGGCATCAAGATATTTATTCAGCTGGCCGACAACTTCCATAAAATCAGAACCGACACGGTCCATTTTATTGACAAGTGCTATTCTTGGAACTTTATAACGGTCAGCCTGATTCCAAACTGTTTCAGACTGAGGCTCAACACCGCCCACTGCACAGAAAAGACCTATAAGACCGTCAATTACGCGCATTGAACGCTCAACTTCAACGGTAAAGTCAACGTGACCCGGAGTATCGATGATGTTAATCTGATGATCTTTCCACTTTGTTGTAATTGCTGCAGAAGCGATCGTAATACCTCTTTCCTGCTCCTGCTTCATGAAGTCGGTAGTTGCCGCTCCGTCATGAACTTCTCCGAGTTCTCTATTTACACCTGTGTAAAAAAGAATTCGCTCAGTAGTAGTTGTTTTTCCCGCGTCAATATGCGCGGCAATACCGATATTTCTAAGTTTCGAAAGCGGCATTTTTCCCTCACTATTAAATGTTAATTAAAAAATTTCCTGTTTGATATTAAATCATCATAGGATATCAACACAAAGTTGTATTCAATCTGACCATACTCTTTTCGCGGCAGGGTTTGTCAATTTTTTTTTAATACCGATTCAGTGCCAAAACTATTTCGCACTACTTCTTTTAGACAGCAAAAATTGTAAAAATAACATACCTGCAATTATAATAAAAACAACCGAATAAATAAAAGCAAAAGTCTCAGGGGTAAAACAATCCGGAAATGAATAAGCATATTCATAGCGAATTACAAAGCTCTTAATTATAACCGGGATTTGATGAATAAACGCAACAAAAATTACCAATGTAAAGGAAACAGCTCTTTGAAGAAACAGAACACTTTGAAGAATTATTGATTTATTTTTACGGGGAACCTGATTCATTATGAAATATATTAAAACCGTTAAAGGGCCCAGCATTTTCCAGGCATACGCACTGAAAGAATAAATAAAAACAGAATAATTCCACAACAGCAAATTATTTAAAAATTCTATATCATACTTGTCGCCCAGATAGGCGAGAAATCCATCTCTTGGAGAAAAAAATAAATCAAAAATAACCGCAGTAATATCAGGCGGAAGCAAAAGAGGAACAGCCGACAAACAAACAACAATAATTCCCGGCTTGATATTAAACCTATAAAAAAACAATACAGTAAAAAAGCTTAATATAAATACTATAAAGAAAAAGGTAAAGAAATATAAAGCAAATATATCAGCGTCAGACGAAAATATACTTACAACACTGATTGTTCTCAAAGAAAAAAAGAGTCCCGCAAGAAAAACAGCAGCGCAGAGAACGGCTGTAACATTGAAAATTTTCCTTTTCAATACTGTTATCAATTTCTTTGTTTTTATAACCATAAAAGCCATCATTTAACCAAAATAATTGCAATCAAGAACTTTTTATCTTTACAGATTAATCAAAAGAATTATGATTTCTACGATACAGATATTTTCTGTAACTATTATAATATTAACGGCTTTACTGATGTTTACAAAAACAATTATTCTATTTGTTTCTTTATTTTCAGCTTTGTCATGCGCAGGCATTGAAAAAAAAACTAATGATGTCAATTTCGCTCTTGTCGCAAATACCCGTCCGGAATCAGCTTTTAAGACAAATCCGGCCGAACTGGCAAAACTTATTGATTCAATCAATAAAGAAAACCCGACATTTCTGATTCATCTCGGAAATTTGATTCAGGGCGGTTTATCAAAAAGCGGAATTATAAAAAATGATGTTGAAAATCAGCTGGATTCTGCAAAAAAAGAATTCTCACGTTTCAGATCCATCGCATATTTTATACCTTCAGAACACGATAAGTTCGATGACAGTTTTGATCTTTTCAATAAAAGAGAAAATCATGGAGAATATTTTTCATTTAATTACGGAACTCTGCATTTTATCGCGCTAAACGCTTCAAATTCAGGAAGAATTATCACCGAAGACCAGTTAATCTGGCTGAAGTCAGACATTCAAAAATACAAAAATTCAAAAATAATTATATTTTCAAAAATACCTTTTTTCGCTCCGCCGAACACCAAAACACAGACTATCGCCAATCCTTCAGAAGCCCACAGTATTCTTTTAAAATATAACGTTATCGCAGTTATTTCCTCAGAATCAGGTTCTGAATACGATATTAATAAAGACGGAGTCCGCCATATCAATCTCCCGCTTCCATCCATTGATGATAAACGTAAAAAATACGATTACTATATAATTCAAATACTCAACGGCAAACTATCAACTGAAGGAAAAATAATAAAATGAGTCTTCTTGAAGTCAAATCACTTTATGCAGGTTTCAGAATAAGAGACAAACTGTATCCCGCGGCCAGAGATATCTCTTTTACTCTTGATAAAGGTCACGCGTTGGGTCTAATCGGAGAAAGCGGATGCGGAAAAACAGTTACAGCTTATTCTATTATGCGGCTTCTTCAGAATCCCGGTGAAATAATATCCGGATCGGTATATTATAAAGATGAGGACCTTCTGCAATGCAGCGAAGCTGAGATGCGCCTGAAAAGAGGAAAAGAAATTTCAATGATATTTCAGGAGCCGTCAACAGCTCTTGATCCCTGCTACACAGCAGGATATCAAATATCTGAAACAATTCTCGCCCATCAGAATATTTCAAAAAAAGAAGCACGTAACAAAGCCATAGAACTTATTGACAGCATGAAAATTCCTGATCCCGTAAAAATATACTCATGCTATCCGCACGAACTATCCGGCGGCATGCAGCAGAGAATTATGATTGCATCAGCACTTGCTTCCGGCTCTTCCCTTATGATTGCAGATGAACCTACAACAGCACTGGATGTAACCGTTCAGTCGCAAATATTATCAATATTAAAAAGCAAGGTTAAAAACGAAGGGCTTTCATTGATATTTATTTCACACGATCTCGGCATTACGGCAAATCTTTGTGAACGTACTGCTGTTTTATATGCCGGCGAAATCGTTGAAATTGGATATTCAGAAACAATTTTCTCTGATCCGATGCACCCTTACACACAAGCTCTCATCGAATCAATTCCTGCACAAAACTGCAAAGAAAAACTCTTGAATCCTATACAGGGAAACGTTCCGCCTATAGACTATGAAACAATGGGCTGCCGTTTTTACGACAGATGCAGAGAACGCAGTCAGGAATGTCTCGAAAAAAAGGTTTTGCTTGAAGAAAAGAAAAAAAATCATTCGGCAAGATGCATAAAAAAATGAGAGGAAGCATGGGCTTCCTCTCTAAGTAAAAGGTCTATTGGAATATTAGTAGGCCAACTTAATTTTATAGACGCTTTCAACAGCAGAAAGAATTGCCTTACGGCTGTTATCATCTGCGCTTGTAAGCATGTCAAACACTTCTGATCTAGTATAAGAAATATCAAAGTGCTCGCAATTTCCGAGTCCTTTATCTCCGCAGAAGCTTCTATTGCAACAGTCTTTACAAAGTGATTTATTCATATTTTCCTCCAATTTCTTAAGTACACTTAATATAAAGCAATATTCGTGCCAACTTTTGGCAATTTAAGCTTAGCAAAAATTATGCGTTTAGGAGGTTGTTTATGAACATTTTATATTATTTGAATATTTTTTATCATTATTTTTAACAATATGTGAACACATTTCATTTTTTGTTAATTTATTTACAATTCTATTAACGTGTGAATTAATATCATTGTATCTTTTTTGCAACACAATCCGGCAGTTGCGCTTTAACATCTTTCTCAACGCAGTCTTCAATCTCTTTTATGGATGACTGAATTTCTTTTTGCAAAAAATGATTTCTATAAAGAGTCGGAGTCATACCAAACTTCTTTTTAAATGCCGTATTGAACACAGACTTGGAATTAAAACCCGAATCAAGACTCGCATGAAGAATATTTAATTCTTTTTCAGTATTCGAAATAATCCCCGCAGCAAAGTCTATTCTGTAATCATTAACAAAATTAAAGAAATTCTTACCGAAAGTATCATTTATTATTTGTGAAATGTTATGTGTTGACACATCTATTTTTCGGGAAAAGTCTTTTATAGAAAAATCAGGATCAAGATAAGGTTTTTCCACATCCATGCAGTGATTTATACGCTTCAGATATTCTTCTTTAAGAGATTCGGATATCACATTTTTCCGGTATTTCGCATACCCATGCACTTCTCCTGCATAATCCGGATTTATTAGTCCGTTTGGATAATTATCAGGTGAAACTTTTCCAAGAATATAATAACCGGCCGAATAGATAGAAATTACAGTAATAAATGAATTAACCAGGGACAATATCTCCGGAAAAAAAGGTATCTTTATTATATGGAAAAAAGTCCAGAAATGAGCAAATGATTCTATATAATAGAAATTAAGGGAAAGGAATGGAAGAAGCCAAAGAATAAAAACTGCAAACAAAAAAACAAGAAGCCAAGTTGTCGAAGCCCTTTTCATCCCAGGAAAAATTATTTTTTGTCTGCTTCGGTATCTAAAGACTTCCTTTAGAGAAAAAGCAAGATAACTGAATATAATTACATACTTTATATTCTGTGAATAAAACCTGAAACGAGTGATACCGCTTTCATCAAAATCAATAATAGAGTATGTTCCATATCCAAGATAGTGAGTGTTAAAAAACAAACTGATGCCGAAAAAGACAAGTGCCGGAACGAAATGAATTAAATCTACGGATCTTAATCGTATATTCTTGCCAAAAAGAAAGCGTACATATAGGAGAATCAGATATCCGTATAAAAATCCTAGTGTATCTTTCACTAAAAACAAAGGAAGATAATCAGACCACATGTGAGCCTTATAAACATAATGAAGTGCAAGCTCATAAGAAATAAACAGTATCAAAAAGGAAAAAACCCTGTCGGATCTCGACCTGCGAAAGAGCAGAAAAAATAAAAAAATACCCTGGGCTGAACCCAAAAGACAGAATTGAGTAATTATACCATTTATTAATACAAATCTTTCAAACATATCTACAACTAAACTGGACTATATTTATTAAATAAAGCATTTTATATAATTTTCATTTCTAACAGGGCAGAATAATCCTATTTTTTAAAAATATCTAAAAAAAGCCATATTTTAACGTTTACTTATGAATGGTCGGAGTACTTTATGGCACATGATCCTTTTTTTTCGTTCTGTCTTATAAGATTGAACGACAAATTTTTTAAAATAAGTATGCTTAGACAGATTAAGCTCACAACCCGAGGAAATTGCCGATGATAAAGCTTACAGATAAAAATGAACGCCAGGCTCTCCGCTTTATGGCGCCTTTTCTGATTCTAATGCTGGTTTTTACAGTTATAGTTTTCGGAATAGGTTTCCTGACAAGTCTTACCGATGCCCAGGGGATTAATCCGGGAAAAAACATCGGGCTACTGAACTTTAAAAACATTCTCAAAGACCCATATTTCTGGAACTCCGTTTATGTTTCATTTAAATTTGCAGCAGTATCAGTTGCAATTCAGATACCTGCTGCGTTTTTAATTTCTTTATGGATTGAAAGCCTCCCCTACAAGAAAACACAGAGTTTCCTTAAAGCCGCTTTTTTCATCCCTTCCCTGATTAATACTCTTGTAGCAGGAATACTATTCAGGCTGTTATTTTATGGAGAACAATGCATCGCCAATATTGTCATCGGATTTTTCGGAGGAAATCCTAACATGAACTGGCTTGATGATAAAACACTCGCCTTTCCGCTTCTTGTAATTGTTTCTTTCTGGCAATGTATCGGATTTCAAATTATATATTTTTCTGCCAATCTCAGATCACTTGATCAATCGCCTTATGAAGCTGCCAGAATAGACGGAGCCGGAAGAATAAGTATTCTGAAGAACATCACTCTGCCGCTTATGAAACCCGCTTTGATTTTCATGACGATAACATCTGCAGTATCATCACTTCTGGTTTTTGACCTTATACTCGGTCTTTTCCAATACAATATTTACGACAATGTCACCGGAATCATTCTCTATATCTACCTAAGAGCTTTTCAATGGGATCTCGAAATCGGTGCTGCAAGCGCAGCTGGATGGATTGCTTTTTTTCTTATTCTTGCAGTGAGCCTGCTTCAGCTTAAATTTCTCGGACTCGGTGAAAAACATGAAGATTGAAAACAGATTTTCAGGATTGGACGGGTTGCGCGCCGCAGCATGTCTATTGGTAATATTACATCATGTCGCTCAGAGACTGGACATATATTCTCAGCATTTCATTCTTCAGCATATACAGCTCTTCTTTCTGATGGGAAACACCGGTGTAAGCTTTTTTTTCGTACTCAGCGGATTTCTCCTTTCCTATCCGTTCTGGAAAAACTATATTTCAAATCTTGATTTTCCTGACATATCAAATTATGCTAAAAGAAGAGCTGCACGCATAATTCCGGGCTATTACGCTTCATTCGCAGTAAGTATAATTCTTGCGCTGCTCTTTATTCCTGACATGGATTATTTTGCAAGAAGGCTTATCACGGGATTAACTTTCACTGCAGGATTTCATTACACAACTCTTTTTCCGTCATTCGTAAATTCACCTCTTTGGTCAATCAGCTTTGAAGTTTTTTCTTATTTGCTGATGCCCCTTTTTATGTTTGGTCTGTTCCGTCTTGCAGGAAAAAAAAGATCTTTCAAAAAAGGAATTATTTATTGGATATTTGCATTAATTCTGATAATCGGAATAAATCAGCTGATACACATGTATCTTACTCCGGATAATGTCAAACGCGGCTGGGAATTCGGGGTCACAGGCGGATCTAAATGGTGGATGCCGAATTATAATCCTATAGGTTTTTTCGGACATTTCGCATTCGGAATAATTGCAAGCGGAATATCCGCTTACTTCATAAAGAATAAAAAGCTCAGAGACAGAATCGCCGATAAAAACATTTTCGACATTGCCTCAATAATAAGCTCCGCAGCCATAATAGGACTTTTATGCTATGTGCGCACCGAGGAAGAATTCACTCACAGCATTCAGAAACAGCCTTATTACTTTCCATATCTGACAGCATTGATAGCAATACTCTCTGTTTCGCTCGTAAATTCAAGATTTACAGGAAAGTTATTTGATTCACGCTTTATGCGCTTTACAGCAAAAATATCTTTCGGACTTTACATCTGGCACTATGTAATAATAGCTTTGATTTCTTTCTATGTTCTTCCCGAATACATGAATTACATGGCAATTAAAGACTGGCGACTCTGGGCAGGTGCATCATTGTTGATGATTGTAATTTCATACGGTGCGGCAACACTTTCTTTTCATTTCATCGAAAAACCCTTTATCGATAGAATTCAAAATGTACGGGAAAAAGTATTTAAGTCCAAAAGAAAAATCAGGCCCGGGAAGCTTCTGAGTGCATTTTTACTTTGCGTTCTCGCTCTCCTCTTCATTTTTCCGCTTTTATGGCTGCTTGACGCATCTCTTCGTCCGCCTCTCGAAGTAATGCAATCGCCTCCTGCAATTTTTCAGCAGTCTATATGGAAATCAATTGAAAGCTATACCAGAGATTCCTATCTGGCGGCATTCTGGCATTTTGATGTCGGCCGAGCTCTTTTCAATTCAATAATTGTGTCTTCAGGAACAATTTTTTTAACGGCAATTGTGGTATCTTTATACGCATATGCTTTAGTGTTTATGGAATTCAAGCATAAGAAGTTTTTCCTGATTATTGCACTTTCGACTATGATGATACCTGCTAACGCGCTTATGATTCCGATGTACAAAGTCGCAAAAAATCTTCATCTTCTTAACAGCTGGTTCGGCCTGATACTTCCCGGTGCCGTCAGCGGATTCGGTGTATTTCTTTTACGGCAGTATTTTCTGAAAATTCCGTTAGCAGTAATCGAAGCAGCTCGTATGGACGGAGCAGGACATTTGAGAATCTGGTGGCATATTATTCTTCCTCTTGCAAGACCCGCGCTTGCGGCACTTGCAATAATTCAGTTCAGAATAGTCTGGAATGATTTTCTAAATCCTGTAATAATCATGCGCGATGAAAAACTCATGACTCTTCCCGTCAGAATTCTATTGATAAACGACACCGGATCGGTCCTTGCGGCAGGTTTTATTTCAATAATAATACCATTGATTCTATTTTTAAAATTTCACAGACAGTTTACAGAAGGACTAACAGAAGGACTGCGCAAATGACTTACAAAGGAGATAATATGAAAACAAGAAAAATTGCACTGCTTCTCTTAGCGGCTGGATGCTTTTTTACAGCCTGCACAAAATACCCGGCAGAATACAAAACTAAAGACATGTATTCTATAATGCTGAAAAACCCGGATAAAGCGATAGATTTCGCACGTTCCAGTGCAGAATTCTGGACTAAAACATATGACGATAAAAACGGCGGCTTCTTCACAATGGTTGCGCGAAACGGTGATGTTCTAGGCAATAATTACAAGTCTACATTATCTCAAAGCAGAATAATGTACGCCTTCTCTCGCGCTTATATGCTGACAGGTGATAAAAAGTTTCTAAAGTACGCTAATTTTGCTGAAGATTTTATCAGAACAAAGTGTTATGACAAAGAACACGGCGGTTTTTATACTACCGTTGATACAACCGGAAGAAATATCGATTTTACTTATGATATTCTTCTGAGTCAAAACAACAGACAGAGAGAGAAATGGTCATTCATGCAGCACTATGCTCTCTTAGGATATTCAGCACTTGTAGATGCTACCCGCAACGAAAAACATTTTGATTTTCTGATAAAATCACGCGCACTGCTCGACGAAAAACTATATGACAATAGAAAAGGATACGAAGGATATTACGAATCAGCAGATTATGACTGGAGAAATCCGAGAGGTAAAGGATTTACCCCGACCATGGATTGCGTAACAACACACGGTCTGTCTCTTTATCTTCTTACTAATGATGAGAAATATAAAGAAAGACTGATTTCCCTTGCGGATAATGTTATTAATCATATGTATCCTACGTCTCAATCAAGAAAAATCGGTTATGAAGAACAATATGATTCTGAATGGAGACCCAGAGATGAATCTTTCATTTTCATCGGCCATATGCTTAAAACTGCATGGTGTCTTCAGCGAGCGAATCTGATAAGTCCGAAAAATGAATATTCGGAAACAGCAGAAATAATTCTTCACAACATCAACGAAAAAGCATGGGACAACTCAAACGGCGGACCATACAATTTCGCAGACAGCTTCGAAGGAGTTATTACCAATGATAATAAAAACTATTGGACTCTTGAGCAGGCAATCACCAGCGGACTTATCAATTATTATGTGACGGGAAACACCTTGTACCTTAAAATGGCAGATGAGGCATGCGGATTTTTCGAGCGTTATACAATAGATAAGGAATACGGAGACATCTTTGATGAAGTTAAACCTGACGGGAAAAGACTTAAAACAGATGAAGATGAATATAAAGGGTCTTACTGGAAAAGCGCATATCATTCACTTGAAACAGCATATTATATTTATCTGTACGGGAATCTTTATTTCCACAGGAAAAATGCAACACTGTATTATAACATCGAGAAATCTTCAAAGAAACGCGAGTTTCCGATGAATCCTGTTGAAGAAATTCAAAATCTCATTATCACAAAAGTCGAACACAATGGAAAAGATTACACTGATTATGATTCTAAAAAAAGAATTCTCAGAGTACCTGCGAACACTGAAGGCGAATTCAAAGTAACTTATTCGATTTCAAAATAAGAGAAATAAGCAATAGAACACCTTGATTACTCTTCATAATAAAATAAAAAACGGGCATTTAAGCCCGTTTTTTATTCTGCTATTTTCTTTTTAACAAATCTTCCGGATTCAGTAAGAAGTGAATTATTCCACTTTCCTGTAGGCTTTGCCTCAACTTTCAAAGCAGATGCAGATTCCATTTTATTAAACAAAGACCAGTTGCACCAGCTAAGCTTGTGCTTATTCATAAAATCAATCCATATCAGGCTTTCTTCAATGTCAACAAAACCGTCGCCGTTATTTTCACACGTTCCCCATTCTGAAACAAAAATAGGAAGACCTTTTGAAATAGCACTTTCAGCTCTGTCTCTAAATGTTTTTTTATGAGTCGCTGCATAAAAATGAAGAGCATATGCGACATTCTTTCCGTTTTTTACAGGAAACTCCGCTGCAATATCAACATCCTGTGACCATGATGTAGTTCCGACGATTATTATATTGTCTGACCCATTTGCACGTATCGTTTCAATTACAGATTCGGAATATTTTCTTACATCCAACCATTGATCGTTTATAGGTTCATTAAATATTTCAAAAATAACATTTGGGTATTGCCCGTATCCGGCAGCCATTTCAGCGAAAAATTTCTTGGATTCTTCGGTGTGACTGATAGCATCATGATCATGCCAGTCGATAATTACGTAAATACCCTTTTCAATTGCCGCATCAAGAACTGTTTTCAGCTTATCAATTTCCCCGGAATTTTCAAGATAACCGCCTTTGCTAACACCCATTGCAGCACGTATTACCGAGCATTTCCAATCATCAGCGAGAGTATTTACAACATCCTTATTCCAAAATCCGTTTGACCATTGACTCCAAAACAAACTCATTCCCTTTAATTGAACGATGTTTCCGTTCTCATCACAAAGATTGACTCCTTTTATCTGAAGTTTTCCATATTTGGCCACAGGAGATCCCGCAGGAGGTTGAGGAATCTGAATAATACTCCTTTCCACAATCGGAATATTCTCTTTCTTTGGTTCATTTTCCTTTTTACATGATAAAAGCATAACTACAGGCAAAAGCGAGCAGACAATTATAAATCGCTTTTTTAATGGAAATATCATATCAACCTTTATTTATTATATAACTAGTAATCACATAAAGAAGATGCTTGTCAACGATTTTACCGTCCAGCCATACTGTATATTCTTTTAATAATTAATATAGAACAAATATAGTGATTTTGTTTAAGATAACTCAATCAAGTTTGAAGGCATTGATGCCGATAATAGTATAAGACATTTTTTACGGTAAAAATATGCGTTTTGTTCTTCTTTCTGATTTAGATCTTGGTTTATCAGATGATTTTCTTCCAGTATCGGATGAAGACCGTCTCAACACGCTCGAAAACTCTATCAAAGATTCATCTGATGCAGATGCAATACTTATTTCCGGCAATATTTTCACCAACATTTCCAGTGAGTTAATAGATAAATTAAACAAAATTTTTGCAAATAGAAACGGAATAAACACTAAAATCATCATCCTTCTTACGGAAAAAGAAAGAAGAATGATGGAAGAATTTAATTTAAATATTGAATCGGTTGATAAGATATTCACAAAAGATAATGAACCTTTTCTAATTGAAAAAGGTAATGAAAAAATATATTTTTACGGATCTTCCAGAAAAGATGATATTTTTCTAACAGATAAATGCGCAGATGACGGTTTTCATATCGGGTTGTTCAATTTAAACATTGAAGAATATGCAGAAAATGAAATCGAAATGAAAACATTTTTCAAAAAACTGCCACTTGATTTTTACGCACTCGGCGGAATCAGCACACCAAAAATATTTAAAGTTTCCGGCAAAATAATAGCGGCTTATCCGGGTCACGCCGAAGCTTCCTCAGCCGAAGAAAATTCTACAAAATATTCTTTAAACTTAGTGACATCAGATGATTCAATTTATGAAATAAAAAGATTACCCCTGAAAAGTACAAATTTTATATCATTAATCATTGATTGCGACAGCACTAATTTAAATGAAATCGAAACCATTGTCAATGAAGCAAAAAACACCGAAACACGCCTTTATATCAGATTTGACGGAATGAGAAATTTTCCATTAGATAAATTAAATCTGGGAGAAAAATATAAATCAGTCAAAATTGACGACAATTCTTTTCCATCATTAAAGCAGTTATCATCGGAAATTGAAACCAGCGGTATGTGGAAAGATTTTTTCGACTTGCTAAATTCAAAGCAAATACCGGAAGATGTGGATATAAAAGAATTATCACGGATGATTTTTTGCATTATTAAAAACGGATCAATAATTTCGGAGGACTGGATTTGCGCTTTACTCAATGCATAGCTGCCAAAACCGGTGTTCTTGAAAATAAGATCATCAATTTTGACAATCCAATTACAATAATATACGGCGGAAATGAATCAGGAAAATCGCTTTTCGCAAAAGCTATGATAGATTCTGCCTTCGCAATACAAAAAGAAAACCGAATTTTATCCGAGGATATGTGGAGCAATCTTTATGTGAATATGACACTTGCGGGTGAAAATGAAAAAATGACTATTATCCGGAATGGAAGCAGTCTTATAACATTCGCAGATGTATCATCGGGCACCGGAAAAGAAGTTTATGCCGGTGAAACCGACATTACAAGGTTTTCAGATAAAATAAAATCACAGCAGAATCTTTCGGACTCCATGATTTGCCGCTTGATAACAACAATAACTCCGCAGATTTTTATTGATGCTTCATTTATCTCTTCTCCATTCGAATCATTTCTTGAACCCTACTATAGCTACGACAATATTAACAAAATTGTATCCTTTTCTGAAGATAAATTCATAGATATACACTCAAAACTAAAACGCAGTATTTATTCTGACCAAATTTCAACCAGAATAAACAACTCTTTTCTTTCTAATATCTTTTATCATGAAAATGAAATTCAGAAAATAAAGAAAGAACTTCAGATATTTGATGTTCATTTTTCAAAGATTGATAAATTATCACAGGAATTATCAGAAATTAAAAACCGCAATCAAAGTATTGAAAATGAACTTATTGAGATTGAAAGCAGAACAGCTTTTCTTCATAAATCCCAGGAAGCTCTAGCAAATGTTTTCATAATAGAAAGCAAACTCAACGGACTTAAGAATTTTGTTGCATCCGAAGAAAGCAAAGTTTCATCAATAGAAGCAAAAAAACAAAAACTCAATGACAGATTTTCAAAATTTATAAATCTGTCAGAAACACAAAGAAATAATCTCAATAACATTCAGCTTGCTTACAAGTATGCGATTGACGCAAAAGATTCATTGATCAAAAGATTAAAAACAATCGGAATACTGAAAAATTTGTGCTATGCGGCAACTGCTTCCTTTTTCTGCGCTTCACTGGCTTTTCCTCTAGCAGTCCATTTTTTTCATCAATATTTTGAACAAATCAAGACACTTCATAAAATTCTAATTCCATCATCAGGATTATTTATATCTATACTTTCTATTGCAATACTGAAGTTCAGATTAAAAAAAGATATCAGCATTAAACTGGAAGAACTCTTCAATCAAAGAGTTGCGGAACTTAAAGAGATATTATCAAAAAGCGATATACCTGTATCATCGGAGCATTTCGAAGACATGTTTGAGTTTCTTCTTCAGTATTTCGAAGAATATTCGGAATTTCTTGAAAATGAAAATGAAATAGAAGACATTGAAAATTCCTTATTTCCTGAAGAAAAAATTAACAGCGTCAGACAGGAAATTCTTGATCTTGAGAAAAACAGAACTGCACTCCTGAAGTCTCTCGAAAGCATAAACGGTGAAAGAAACTCGAAAAATACCGCAATCAATAAACAGATCGAGGGAAATGCAGAGAAAGTTTCAGTATTAAAAGATGAACTTGAAAGGAATATTGAAATTCTCAAAAGAATGAATGACGAACTTCAGGCCAGAGGCAAAGAAAGCAGTCAGAGCGAATCTCTAAATCAAAGAAAACTTTTTCACGAACAAAAACTTAAAAGTTTAAAATCATCACACCGAAGTGCTTCTTTTATACTTACAAACATGACTCAGGCAAGAGCCGAATTTGAAAATAGAGCTTTCTCGCAAATTTCAGAAGATACCTTTTCTATTTTTTCAGAAATAACGACTTCAAACTCTATAAATAAACAAGATACGGATATGCTGATAAAAGGCGACATTAGCTCAATAAAAAACACATCGCTCAGATACTCCGCACTTCTGTCTTTCAAACTTGCAATGGGGAGATCAATGAAAAATTCGAACATTTCACTTCCTTTAATAATTGACGAACCCGCATCATATCTGGATAAGGGAAAAATTGATAAATTTTTCAGCATATTGTCGGAATTTTCATCTGAAAGGCAGATTATAATACTTACATGCGATGATAAACTCTTTTCCGGCATAGGTCAAACGGTCAAATTCTGATGAACAATGGTGATCAATTAACTTTTTCGGATGATAAAACTGTTGAATCTGTGAACCGCGGTCTTGATTTTCTTGAAAACGGCGATTTCATGAACGCATTTTCGGTTTTTGATTCCATCATGAACAACAAACCCGATTATCCCGGAGTTGAAGCGGGATACCGCACGTCACGTTACTGGCTTAACCGTGTTCCGGGCCTGGCATCTCTGAACAACGGAAAGGAAAGTGCGGATTTTTTGATGAGCCAGTGGAATGAATTTGAAAATTATTCCAGAGAAAAGAATTTTTTCGGCGGAAGCGCATTCAAGGCCGTTCAAAAATATATTTACTATAATTCAAGCGAGCATTACAAAACAGCATTTGCTAACCAGGAATCACCTGCGGATAATTTCAGCCTTCTTATGAATCTTGCCGTATGCTTTCTGACGCTTGAAGACTATCCGAAAACAATTGAAACACTGGAATATGCAAAAAGCTTTTTCAAAAATGATCCTAAACTGCTTTCGATCCTTGCGGCCGCATATTTTAAAACAGGAGAAGCTCCAAAATCGCTTCTTTTATTCAGAGAAGCATTTTTTATCAATCCGTCGGTAATTGACATTGAACTCATCAAATGTGAACCGATAAACGAACTCACAAGCGCTTCCAAAGAAGCACACCCTGATGAGGATATCAGGGAATGGGTTCCTGTTTACGGATTTCTCATGGATATTTTTTATGTAAAAGGCAAGATCAGCCAGCAAACTGCAGAACTTATTACAAAAGACATAGCATCTCTTGAGAAATCTTATCAGTCAATGACAAGAGAGAAACTCAAAAAATCAAATGTACTTCCCCGCCTAATCAACAAATACTTATGGCTTTATGATTACTATCATTTCCAGAATTATGACCTATCCATATTATCCCAGATATCTCAAAGACTTATTGAAATAGATAAATCACTGTTCGGATCATATTTCTCCAAAAATAAACCCTAAAAACTGTTGACAGCGGCACCTTGCAAAATTTCAATTTTTAAATTGATTGCTATATCATATTGAGGAAATTATGCAGTTATCGACATCTTACGAACCTAAAGAAACAGAAGAAAAATGGCTTAAAGCGTGGAATGAAGGAAATTTTTACCACGCCGATGAAAAAGACAATAAAGACGCATATTGCATAGTCATTCCTCCGCCGAATGTAACAGGCTCTCTTCATATGGGCCATGCCCTGAATAATACCCTTCAGGATATTTTAACAAGATGGAACCGCATGAAAGGGAAATCAGTTCTCTGGATGCCGGGCATGGATCATGCGGGGATAGCAACGCAGAATGTCGTTGAAAGACTTCTCGCAAAAGAAGGAAAATCGCGCCACGATATGGGACGCGAAGCTTTCGAAAAAAAAGTATGGGAATGGAAAGCGGAATCAGGCGGAATGATACAGAGTCAGCTAAAACGCCTCGGCGCAAGCCTTGACTGGGAAAGAGAAAGATTCACTCTCGATGAAGGACTTTCCAAAGCCGTACGCAAAGTTTTTGTTACTCTATACAAAGAAGGACTCATCTACCGCGGAGAAAGAATAATCAACTGGTGCCCTAGATGCGAAACCGCCCTTTCTGACATTGAAACAGAATACAAAGACCTTAATGGAAAACTTTATCATTTGAAATATCCGTATGCCGACGGAAGCGGACATATAACAGTTGCTACAACACGACCTGAAACAATGCTTGGAGATACGGCAGTCGCGGTTAATCCCGATGATGAAAGATACAAAAACGTAATCGGCAAAAAACTGATTCTTCCCCTAATTAACCGTGAAATTCCTATCATCGCGGATTCTTATGTTGATAAGGACTTCGGAACGGGTATGGTTAAAATAACTCCTGCTCATGATCCGAACGATTTTGAGATGGGAAAGCGTCATTCTCTCGAAGAAATCAATGTTCTTACTCCAAAAGGCTTTATCAATGAAAACGGCGGAACTTATAACGGTCTCGACAGATTTGACGCCCGCAAAAAAATAATTGAAGACCTCGAAAAGCTCGGTCTGGTTGAAAAGATAGAAGATAATCCTCATTCAGTCGGGCATTGCTACAGATGCTCTACAATAGTAGAACCATATATAAGCAGTCAGTGGTTCGTAAAAATTAAACCGCTTGCAGATGAAGCAATAAAAGCTGTCGAAGACGAACGCATTAAATTCGTTCCTAAAAACTGGGAAAAAACTTACTTCGAATGGATGAGAAATATCCGCGACTGGTGTATTTCACGTCAGCTCTGGTGGGGGCACAGAATTCCGGCGTTTTACTGTGAAGATTGCGGTCATATAACTGTCGAAATGGAAGATCCGAGCAAATGTTCAAAATGTTCATCAACTAATATCAAACAGGATGAAGATGTTCTCGATACATGGTTCAGTTCCGGATTATGGCCGTTTTCAACTCTCGGCTGGCCTGATGAAACGGCAGAACTCAAGAAATATTATCCGACTTCAGTGCTTGTAACGGGTTTTGACATCATATTCTTCTGGGTTGCCAGAATGATCATGATGGGCTTGAAATTTATGGGAGATGTTCCTTTCAAGGATGTGTATATTCATGCGCTTGTACGCGATGAACACGGTCACAAAATGAGCAAATCAAGAGGAAACGTAATTGATCCGTTGATAATGATGGATAAATTCGGTACGGATGCGTTTAGATTTACTCTGGCGATGTTTGCAGCACAGGGCCGCGATGTAATAATGTCTGAAAAACGAATCGAAGGCTACAGGGCGTTTTCTAATAAAATATGGAATTCGACCCGTTTCGTTCTCATGAACCTCGGTGAGGATTTTTCTTCAAAAGGAATCAATGAAGCGGCACTCGAACGTTTCGATAAATGGATTCTTTTCCGTCTCAACTGCGCAATAAATGAAATTTCAAAAGCATTAAGCGAATACAGATTCAATGATGCGGCCCAATCTGTTTATTCATTCTTCTGGAATGAATTCTGCGACTGGTATCTTGAACTTACCAAACCCCGTCTATACGGTCATTCGGGTGAAGAATCCGCAAACTGCGCCAAAGAAGTTCTTTTTCATGTTCTAAAAGAATCGGTTAAACTCCTCCATCCGTTCATGCCTTTTATCACAGAAGAAATATGGAGTAAAATCAAGGATAAGAATCAGAATCTGCTGATTGTAACCGAATATCCTGAAACCGATCCGAACTACAATTTCTCAAAAGAAGCTGATGAAACCGCTGTATTTCAGGAAATCATTTATAAGATAAGAAATATACGCGGTGAGATGAATATTGCGCCTGACAGAAAGGCTGATCTGATAATCAAGACAGAAAGTCCGCTTGTCAGAGAAATCGTCGATAAGGAATCTGCCCAGCTGAAATCGCTTGCGAAGATTGAGTCGATTAAAGTCGACGCGTCTTATAAACCTGAAAAAAGCGATTGTTCCGCAGTTATTAAGGATGCTGAAATTTATCTTCCTCTTAAAGGTCTGATTGATGTCGAGAAAGAACTTGAAAGGCTCAATAAAGAATTATCCAAAATTGAAGCGGATCTTTCACGTGTTGAAGGCAAACTTTCAAATGATAAATTCATATCATCGGCACCTGAAGATATCGTGGCAAAAGAAAAATCAAAACGTGATGAATTCGTTGAACTGAAAATTAAAATCACCGAAAGCATCAATAATCTAAAAAAATTGTAAACCGGATACGATGTATAAAATAACATTTTATACATCGTAAAATTTCTGAAGATTTTTAAATGATAAAGCTTCTGCCAGATGCTTCTTCTTTATGTTATCGCATTTATCAAGATCGGCGATTGTTCTTGCAACTTTCAAAACTCGAAAAAGCGAACGAGTCGAAAGATTTAATGATATCGAAGCTTTTTCGAGAAAATCCGAAGAGTCAGAATCAAGCTTACAGTGTTTTTTCGTCTGCGAACTTGTCATACGTGAATTGAATTCATGAGAATCGGATTCAAATCTTCCGCGCTGAATTATCCGCGCCGAGTTAACTCTTTCTTTGACAGAATCTGAATGCTCGGATTCAGAAATACTCATAAGCTCCCTGTAATTGATACGCGGAACATAAACTTCAATATCTATTCTGTCAAGAATCGGTCCTGCAATTTTTCTGAAATAGTTTTTAATAATATGAGGCGGGCACTTGCACTTTATCTTATCATCAAAAAGATATCCGCACGGGCACGGATTGCTCGATGCAACTAGCATGAAATCCGCCGGGAATGTCACGGAACCGGATGCACGAGAAACAGTAATTTCATAATCTTCAAGCGGCTGACGCAATGACTGAAGAACATTATTCTTAAATTCTGAAAATTCATCCAGAAAAAGTACACCGTTATGAGCCAGCGAAATCTCGCCTGCTCCGGGGATCTTTCCGCCGCCGACTAATGCAGCATCGGATGATGTATGGTGCGGTGTTCGAAACGGCGGTATTTTTTTCAGGCCTATTCCGCATGGAAGAACCCCTGAAACTGAATGAATCATGGTTGTTACTATCGATTGCTGTTTTGATAGATTAGGAAGAATCGACGGAAGCGATTTTGCAATCATTGTTTTTCCGCTTCCCGGCGGGCCGTACATTAAGATATTATGATTTCCGGCTGCAGCAATTTCAAGAGCACGTTTTACCGTTTCGTGTCCGTAAACATGTTTAAAATCATAAAGGCATTCTTCACTTTCAAAATTCTGTTCTTCATAAACATATTTTTCACTTTCACCATTAATTGCATCTACTGCTTCACGAAGATTTTTTACAGCGTAAATATCAATCAGTCCCGGCGATGAAGCTTCTATTCGATTATAGTACGGAAGAATTATTTCTTTGTATCCGAGATCATAAAGGGCTATGACCATCGAGATTACACCGTTTACGCCTCTTATATCACCATCGAGTGAAACCTCACCGACAACAGGTAGCGGTTTTTCAGGCAGTGAAATCTGACCGGTTATATTTAAAATCGCAAGTGCTATTGCCAGATCATAATTCGAACCCTGCTTCCTGAATGTTGCCGGCGCAAGATTAACAATATAATTGTGCGGTGGAAATATGTATCCGGAATTTTCAATGGCGCTTCGTATTCTGTCCTTCGATTCCTTTATAACGGAGTCAGGAAGTCCGATTATTGTAAAACCCGGAAGACCTTTAATGAGATCTATTTCGATTTCGACAATCTGTGAAGTAATCCCGTTAATGCCGAGGGATAGAGTTTTGGCAAGCATTCGTTTCTCCTCAGTAATTAATACGGATTTGAAACTGAAATTTTCCCTAAAAAATGATTTCTATGAATTTTTTTTAATATCCATGAGCATCGTCAGATAAGATCTTTTCTCAAGACGGGTGATTCCCAGCTTTTGCGCTATTAAAAGTATTTCCTGTTCTATAACAGCTTTATCAGAACCGATTTTTTCGATCTCAATAAACTTGCCGACTTCCTCAACATCATCAAGGCAAATTGTGATATCAGAATAAGCGAATATTTCTCTGACCTTTTTAACTCTGCCCCGCGGTATAAAAGAAAGCTTTTCAAGCATCGAATAAGCTGCGGAATAATCTCCGACAGAAAACTCAATCTCTTCACGTATTTTTATTCCGGACGAGTATCTTGGTCCTTTGTAAGTAAAACAAAAATCGTGACCGCTTTTTCTAAGCCGGAATGCTTCTCCTGTTTCAGCAAAATTCCTTGAAGGATGAGAAAAATATACATCCTCTTCTTCCAATTTTGAAACCGATGCAGCACCTAAAGATTCAAGTCTTTTACGAAGCTCATCCTCATCATCGTAATATGCTTTTAATTCAATTTCAAAATTCAAAGAGGATTCCTTATCGGCCAATGTATTATACGTCCGTCCTGGCCTATGGAATTAACTTTTTTACCATTGATAGTAATGGCTATTCCTTTAACCCCGGGGAACTGTCTGGCTGTATGATATATTTGGTTAACACGGCTGAGAGCGATATCTCCGAATGCCTCATGAGAGATGTCCGAAGATACATCGATATATGCAATTCCGCCGCGTATTACTGCCGAATGTACTTTCATTGATTTAGGTATACTTGAAAGAAATCCCTTTTTCTCTTCATCGCGCGTAAGCCCCTTTGACAAGACTGTTAGAGCTTCACGCAGATCATTTCCTGCCGGAACTGTGCGCTCAAACGGAATATATTTTATCTTTCCGCTTTCCTCATTCACAGAAATAAAAAAACTTTTTACCTTCACCTGTTTTTGAATAATTTCTTCAGAGTTATCTTTTTTATCATCATCTTTATTTTCTTTTATTTCATCAGCAATCTCTGGTTTATCATCTGAAGTTTTGTCATCTGACTTAACCGTGTCTTCATGGAAAAAATTTTTATTAGCGTTAGATGTTGACGGATTATAATCAATAAGATTAACTGCAAGAACGGCGATTACAGCGATAAGAATCATTATTATCAAAACATAATGAGCGCTTGAATTTTTCTTCTTGGCTCTGGTTGATGTTTTTTTGGGAAGAACAGTTTTTAATGGATCTTTCTTAACGCGGGGCATTGATATCTCCGGTTTTTCCGCCAGATGTATAAAAAGAGACACGGTTTTTTCCGGATCTTTTAGAATCATAAAGCGCCGAATCTGCTCTGGCTATCATTGTATTGTTATTTTCTTTAATAGATCTATCAAACTCGGTAACGCCTATTGAAACAGTTGTTTTAAGTTCTTTCCCCTCATGAGTTACTCTGCTGTTTGCAATCTGGTCACGTATTCTTTCTGCGACATTCAAAGCATCATCAAGATTGGTTCTGGTTAAAATTACTGCTATTTCTTCACCGCCGTATCTTGCAGCAGTATCAATCTGACGGCAGTTCTTTTTTACAAGAGATGAAACATTCTTTAAAACAATATCGCCGCAGAGATGCCCATAGGTATCGTTGAATTCCTTAAAGTTATCGATATCAATCATCAGAAGTGAAATAGGCGTCAGTATCTGATATGCAAGTTTAATTTCTTCTGTTAGAACAGTCTGAAAATAATGGTGGATTTTGAGCTTAGTCATCATGTCTGTAGTTGCGACTTCATAAAGGTATGCATTTTCTATTGCAATACCGGCAAGGGAAGCTATATCAAGAAGATACTCTTTTTCTTCATCAGAAAATTCGCAATTTCTGATTCTGTCACCTAAAAGTATTATACCGTGAAACTTCCCCTTACCCTTAAGAGGAACAAGAAGAGTAGGATTAATACTCGAAAGCATATCCTTCTCCGCCGGTGATACTTTTGAATCGGCATATATTTCACTAGCTGTAAAACAACGGTCATTTCCGGCAAGAAGACCGGCAAGATATGAATCGTTCGGAATTACGTAATCAGTATCTCTATTCAGATCAATCCCTTTATGGTTTCTGTGCAGAGAAAAATAATTATCATCAAAATTCTTTTTAAAAAAAATTCCGGCCTTCACAAGCTGCATCTGCCCCATGCAGGTAAGCAGAATTGAGTCGATGAGAACATTGTACTCCAATGTCGAATTAAGACCCTTGCTTATCTCAATGAGCTGCTTTAAATCGAATATCTTTCTTTCAAAATATTCAAGTTGAGCTTTATCGTTTTTTTCAGAGCTCTTAGCCATTCGCTATTCTGACCGCCTCTTTTAGGTCTATCATACCGTCGTATATAGCCTTCCCTATAATACAGCCGAAAAGCCCGTTTTTTTCAAGCATTTTAAGTTTTTTTACATCATCAACGGACGAAACACCGCCGCTTGCAACCAGTGCGACACCCGGGATATTATCAAGAATCTGCTTTAAGGAATCATAATTAGGTCCCTGCATCATTCCGTCTGTAGCTATATCCGTAAAAATTATACGGTTAACTCCCTGTGAACAAAGGTTTCTGATAACATCAAGAGCATTATGCTCAGAAACATTAACCCATCCATGTGTGGCAACCTTGCCGTCTTTAGCGTCAATCCCCGCAACAATAGAGTTTTTATACTTAGAAATCGTTTCTGAAAAATCAGGATTTAAAATCTTGGTTCCGATGATGATTCTTGTTATTCCGGCTTCCGCATAAAGACATATGTCTTTTTCAGTGCGGATGCCGCCTCCGATTTCAACTTCAACATTTACTTTTGAACGTATTTCACAGACTAGATCCGAATTTACCGGATGTCCTTCTTTTGCACCGTCAAGATCTACCACGTGAATTATTTCAGCACCGCAGTCCTCAAAAAACATCGCTTGAGAAACAGGATCATTCTCATAGTTTATCTGACGTGAATAATCACCCTGAACAAGACGGACGCATTTTCCATTTCTTATATCTATTGCCGGTATTATCTGCATGATTCCTCAACAAAATTCTTAATAATTTTAAGCCCTGCTTCGTGACTTTTTTCAGGATGAAACTGTGATGCTATCAAATTGCCGTGTCCTGCTACACAGGTAAAACGGCCGCCGTAATCTGCTGTGGCTATTACGGATGAAGACTCAACATCAACGGGATAAAAAGAATGTATAAAATAAAAATATGTTCCGCTATCAATTCCTTTTAAAAATTTATTGTCAGATTTAAAATCAACCCTGTTCCAGCCCATATGCGGGACTTTGAGCGAAGAATCGCTGAATCTGACAACTCTGCCTTTTATCACATCCAATCCTTCATTATACGAAAACTCTTCGCTTGATGAAAATAAAATCTGAAAACCAAGACATATCCCCAGACAATATCCGTCAGATTCGATATGCTCACGGAGAGGTTCTATCCAGCCGCCGCTTGAAAGATTTTTCATTGCGGCAGGGAAAGCCCCGTCACCGGGTATAATTATAGCAGATGATTTACGTATCTCTTCAGGATCTCTTATTATCTGAACATCTTTTGTAAAAAGCTCAACGGCTTTTGCAACAGAACGGAGATTGCCCATGCCGTAATCAATTATAGATATCATATAACTCCCTTTGTTGAAGGAATTTCATCGGAAACAATTTTCTTTGCTTCACGAACGGCTACCGCAAGAGCCTTGAACAATGCCTCATGTATATGATGACGGTTTTGTCCGTAAATAAGATTGGCATGAAGATTCATTCCGGCATTTGCCGCAAACGCATAAAAGAATTCATTGGTCAGTTCTTCCGCATAATCAGAAATATATCCGCTTAGTTCACATCCGGTATATTTATAGAAAGCACGCCCTGAAAAATCCACAGAAACCTGCGCCAAAGAATCATCCATTGGAACAGAGGCAAAACCGAACCGTGAAATACCTTTTTTATCACCAAGCGCTTTTTTAAAAGCAAGCCCCATAACAATTCCTATATCTTCGACTGAATGATGGTCATCAATCTGAGTATCTCCATCGCATCTTATTTCAAGATAAAACTGTCCATGTTTTGCGAATGCATTTAGCATATGATCAAAAAATGGAACTCCAGTAGAAATTTCCGAAGGAGAAATATCATCAAGATTAATTTTCAGCGATATATCAGTTTCGCTGGTTTTACGCTTAATATCAGCCTTACGTTCCATGGTAACTCCTGTATCATATTGAAAAAGAGGCGCCGAAAGAAACACCTCCGCCGCTCAAGCCTTCCCTGTACCGGTAAGTCTTTCCGCAGTCAAGATATAAAAAAAGACCATTTGAATTTTCAACAAAAACAGTAAATCCCGTCTCGTTAAAACAATTTATTTTATCTGAATTTCCGAAATGATATCTAGACCAGAATACTCCGGCACTGAGCGGAACATCAAAATAATTCCTCCATGAATTTATTTCATTGAAATCGAAAGTTATGGAAAATTTATTCTTCTGCATGATTTCAGAAGATATTTCAAGATCTTCTTTTGTTAGAAATTCCATGTAGGATGATTTATACTTTAACCGGCTCTTATAAAATGATCCTCTATAATAAAGCGAAAAAGGAGAAATATCTGCATAAATATCCAAAAGTAAATCATAAGACATGAAAGTACTTTTTGAAAAAGTATATAGGAAATCGCTTTTAAATGAAATACCGGATTTTTCTGAAGCAATTACATTATCGCATGTATCATACTGAATAGATGCGGTAGCCGTTTTATAATATTCATCATCGCTGTGCTGAAAATAAAAAGCTGAACCGATAGAGATATAACCAGTCAATGGAAGAAAGGCCCTTGCATATAAAGTATCCTGCTTTTCAAAAGCTAATGAAAAAGGAACATTAACCGACAATCCGTCATTAAATTCAGGATTCTTCAAATGATAAAATCCCGCCTGATAATTTAAAATTCCGTTGTCTGAATTAAAAAACATACCCGCGGAAGTGTCTTTCTCTTTATTTTTTCTATACTTATACCCTGCTTTAATATTAAAGGAATTTTGATTAGTGATTCCCGAAATTGCAGCAGTGAACATTCCCGAATAACGATAATTAAAGACAGATACATTTAAATCGAAAATAGGAATAATACGGTTTTCAAAATCCGAAAAATCCGAATCCCTGAAATCATAATATGATTTTGACTGTACAACCGGTGGTACAAGAGGATTATAGCTCGTGCCCTGAATCAGCTTCTCGGATATATGCCAATTCATGTTTCTGAAAACAGAAAAATAAAGCTTTTCTCCGGAAACAAACGGCATCTTCGCAGAGGTAGATGAATTTGTGTGTCGCAGAATGCTGAAATTTTCTGTGTCAATGCTGTAAATCTGAAACGTCCCGTCATTATCCGACGAAAAATACAAATATCGGCCGCTAATTGACAAATCAAAGGCCTTAATATGTGCAATTGTTTTATCTGTCTTTGCGGAATAATTTATTTTTTTTATTGCTCCCGAACCGTTCGTATCTTCAGATACAAATATATTTTTTTCCGAAAGGATATAGTCATAAATATGATTTCCGGTACTATACAATATCTTTGTAGCATTTGAATTAACACTGAATTCTGTAATAATATTTGAAGAAGATGATCTTATTACATAATATAAATAATTGCCGCATTTTGAAATTTTAACCAAATCAGAATTTTTGACGGGAATCTCCATATATTTTTCACCGTCATTTAAATCAAAAACAACGGCATATCGTTTTCCGTTTTTCAACACAGAATAAACGATTCGGCCTGACGACATGCTGATATCGTTTAAAACCAATGTTCTTCCGCTGATACTCAGACCTTTTGAATACACTTTCTTTCCGTTCTTATATAGAACGATTGATCTACCGTAATTTATTCCGATCATACCTTCTTCAGAAATGCAATAATCTGATATGGATTTATTCTGCGGTATTATTTCTGAATATGTGAAGTCCATTTCAGAATCATCATGTACCGCTTTTTTTTCAAGAAATCCCGAAAGCTCTCCGTCACCGCCGGTTAATTTTTCAATAAGATCGCGGTAATTATCTCCGGATAGTACGTCAGAAATAATTTTAATTACTGCATCTTCTCCATGTCTTTCTGCAACAAGATACAATGCAAAAGCTGATATTATCGATGAATCCGGGAAATAAGAAGCGTGATATTTTTTAAAACTGTTATTTATCTGATTTTTAGAAAGTATCATGTCCCGAAGAATCATAGTCTCACGTGAGTCGACGCCTGAAAAATATTCACAAAAAGCTTCTTCTAACTCTGATGGAATTTTTTTATAAAAACTTCTCTGCTTTATATATTTATGGATGAAAAAATGCGTCATCTCATGAAATATAATTTTTTTAAGTGTTTTTCTTTCTGAATAGAAAGGCAAAACGATATATTTATTTTCCGGTGACGAAAAGGCCAATATTGAATCATCATAATTAATATCGATAATCCTTGTATTTAAGTAATCACAATAATCCTGATAAAGAATTATATCAGTAACATAGTCTATTCTTATCCGGAATTTTTCGGATAGTTGTTCATACGCCAGTTCGGCATATTCAGCTGTTCTTGCAGCGTTCGCCTCATACCCTTTTTCATAATGAACATTAAAATGAAGAGTTCTCAGGGTAGAATCAATTTTCTCTGAAGTAATCCTGTATGAAAACAAGGAAGTACTCAGTAACAATGAAAGGGCTGATATAATTCTTATCATAATTTGCGAAATTTGCTTGCCCGTTAAACCTTGCATCCTTATATTGATTATGCCTGCGTTGTTCGCGAAGGGTCAATGCTCTTGAACCTAATTCTTTAGAGGGATTTTTATATCCGGGTCTGTAGGTCATGCTTCTTCGGAAGAAGACCAAGTTGCCCGTGCGAGAACCCACGTTTACCGTGGTTCTAAGCGCTTCTCCCAGACGGCAAACGCGGGTATTTTATTCTTCAATCCCGTTTTGAATACAAAATGCCTTTACAGTATTTTTCATGAGCATGGCGATAGTAACAGGTCCTACACCCCCCGGAACAGGAGATATGGCTTTTACTTTCTTACTCACATTCTCAAAATCAACATCTCCGACAAGTTTAGTTTTTCCTGCTTCATCTGAAGGAATTCTGTTTACTCCGACATCGATAACAACCGCACCTTCTTTAACCATATCCGCTTTTATCATTTCAGGAACACCGACTGCAGCGATTAGAATATCAGCCTGAAGTGTATACTTGGAAATATCCTTCGAAGCGGAATGACACACTGTAACGATACAGTTCGCACCTTTGTTTTTCTGCACCATTATATTCGCCATCGGTTTTCCGACGATGTTGCTTCTTCCTACAACCACAACATGAAGTCCGTCAGTGTTCGGAACATATTTCTTGATCAGTTCATGACAGCCGTGCGGTGTACACGGCATGAAAGCCGTATCATCACCTATAACAACTTTTCCTATATTCACAGGGTGAAAACCATCCACATCCTTTTCGGGAGAAATAGCATTTATTACTTTCTTTTCATTGATACCTTTAGGAAGCGGAAGCTGTACAAGTATTCCGTTTACATCATCATCATTATTCAAATCATCAATTATTGCCAACAATTCATTCTCTGTAATGGATGCCTCTTTAATATATTCCCTGCTTACAACACCTATTTCCGCACATGCTTTAATCTTGTTCTTAACATATACCTGGGAAGCAGGATCCTCCCCGATCAAAACGACAGCAAGAACCGGCCGTTTGGCAGTTTTTTTAAATAGAGACTCGAGTTTAAGCTTTAATCCATCTCTTACTTCTTTAGAAAATACCTTTCCGTCGATTATCTCAGCCATTTGTTCCTCCGAAAATGATATTTAGGTTATGACCGCATTTCGCGCATAGGCCGCCGTCAACAGAACAAATTTCAACAGAGTAGCCTTTTCTTTCAATAACAATATTTCCGCAATCAGGACATTTAGTATCGCTGCCAATACCATCACGGGTATTTCCAAGATAAACATAATTTAACATGGAAGAAAATTTTGAATAAAGATGATGTAAATATTCTTCGCCGGTCGGGGGAGCCGATGATTTATATGCAGGAAAATAACGCGACAAATGCCATGGAATATTTTCATTTATTGAAGCTATCCATTCAGCCATTTCTGTTAGTTCAGAAAAAGAATCGTTAAATCCGGGAACGACCAGTGTAGTAAGCTCAAGATGTGTCTTGCCGGATAAAAAAGCTATGGTATTTTTTACAATATCAAGTTGTCCGCCGAGTGTTTGATAAGATTTCACATTAAAAGCTTTAAGATCAATATTCCATGCATCAACAAGCGGATAAAGTTTTTCCAATGGCTTTTCATTAATAAATCCGTTTGAAACCATCACTGTTTTAATATTTTCTTCTTTTGCCGCCGATGCACAATCATATACATAATCATACCACACAACCGGTTCGGAATATGTAAAAGCAATCATCGGTATTTGCCGTGATACAGCGGATTTAACCAAATCATGGGGCGGAATTTCTTTTAAACCGGAAGGAACAGTCTGGCTTATCTGCCAATTCTGACAAAAAAAGCATTTCATATTGCAGCCGAAAGTTCCGACTGATAATATCTTTTCAGAAGGATGAAAATGGTAAAGCGGTTTTTTCTCAACGGGATCAACCGCTATTGAAGAAACTATCGCATAATTAGATGAATAAACAGAGCCTCCGATTAATTCCCTTCCGCCGCATATCCCCTTAAATTTATCGCCGATAACGCAAAAGTGCGGGCAAATCCCGCACTTGTTATCAGATGAAAAACCTGTTAAAACTTTATCATGCATCAATCGCTTCCGCTTCGCCTTTTTTCTTAGGAAGTTCAGCGCGCTTCTGCTCCTTGATCATTTCACAATTCCCTTCGAAAACAACACCGTCCGCTATTTTAAGTTTAGCGGTTCTAATGTTTCCGTAAAGCTTGCCGCTGGGCATTATTTCAAGTTTAGAATCAGCTTCAATATTGCCGTAAACAGTGCCGCTTATCACAACACTCTTTGCCTTAATGTTTGCCTTTACAACGGCTCCTTCTCCAACTACCATGAAACCCTTTGCGATAATCTCTCCTTCAAAAAAACCATTTATCTGGAGTGATTTTGAAAAGGACAAATCACCGTAAAATTCAGTATCCTTTCCGAAAACCGTAGATACCATTCCGTTTTCATAAACCGGATTTTTATTAACCTGTATAACTTTTCTGCTCATATTTCCCCTACTTCGTTGTCATAACAAAAACGCCATCCCAATCTTCAGAAGGGGGGTTTTGCATAAAATTTCGGCTTCTATCAAGATATAATTTTGACGGTCCGTCAGACGGAATAACAGAAAGTGCCTTCTCGAACATTTTTTCAGCTTCGCTCCATTTACGGAGCTTATACAGCATCAAACCCTCATTATAATATCTCAAAAGCTCTTCTTTTTCACGCGTAATCATATAATCTCCGGCAACTTTCTTTATTGCAATCAATCAAAAGAATTTCTGCATTCGCGTACAGACTCGTATATTTCAAAAACCTTATCCAGCATAGTAGTCTGAAAAAGCTTCAAAAGATTATCGTTTGACAGGACGAGTTTTATATCTCCCTCGTGATCCTTTATACGTCTCTTCACAGCAACAAGAACACCAAGAGCCGAACTGCAGATATGCTTAACCTCTATCATGTCGATACATATATTCTTTACATTGTCTTTAACGCACTCGTCAAGAAGAGTCTCAAGCTCTTCACTCATATCCTGATCAATTCTTCCGTCCAAAACAATTATATCAAGACCTTCTTCGCGCTGTCTTTTCATATTACCTCAATTATTGAAAAACTGATTCAAAAGAACATAAAATGGAAATAATGTCAACTTTTATACAATGAAAAGACATTTTTTATATGCCGTTCAGACTGATTCGTACACAAAAGGTTCAACCTTTGCCATTGTGAAGACAGATATATTTACAGCGCCTCCGTTCTTCATTATTCTTGCTGCTTCATTAATTGTCGCACCTGTTGTTACGACATCATCTATCAAACCGATCGCCTTCCCGCAAACATTTTCTGTGAGCACAAATTTGCCAAGTGTATTGAGGAACCTGCCGTTATAATCCAAAAGCTTCTGCTCTGAACCAATGTTAGATATTTTCAGGGTTTCGAGATACGGGATGCCGCAATTCTTTGATATTTTTTTGGCAAGATGCTCCGCCTGATTGTAACCGCGCTTTCTAAGCTTTGAGCGTGAAATAGGGATAGAGGTTAACGCATCAATCGCTAAACATTCATTTTTAATAATACGGGCAATTGCACTTGATGAATTTTCTGAGATTGACAAATTGTTTTTATTTTTAAATTCAGAAACAAGCATTCTGGAATAACGGTTATATTTCCACAAAGAATATATCCTGTCATAATATATTCTTTTAAAATCACCGGCAACACTGCTTTCCGCGCACATTTCGTAGGGTATGAGTTTATCCGAACAATTCATACATACACCGGATGATTCGTATTGGATCATGCATCCGCAAAATGAACAAAATGACGGGGATATAACATCAAGCAGGCAATTAAATATTTTCATAAAGCCTCCGTATAAGTATATACGGATTTATTTAAATATTTTATGCGCTTTTTGACATTTTTATAGAAAGTAGAATTCCTACAGCAATCATACACATAATTAAATTAGTTCCGCCGTATGAAACGAAACAAAGAGGAATACCTGTAACAGGAGTCAATCCGATTACCATACCGATATTTATTATAGCATGAAATAAGAATAGTGATGACAGACCAAAAGCAAGCAAAGAAGAAAACTTATCTTTGGCTTCAAGAGCAACTTTGAGCCCTTGATAAATAATTCCGAACATAAGCAGAATAACAACTAATGCACCAAAGAAACCCCACTCTTCCGCAATTACAGGAAAAACAAAATCTGAGGTTTTCTCAGGTAAAAATCCGTATTGAGTCTGGGTTCCGGACAAATAACCCTTGCCGAAAAATCCGCCTGAACCGATTGCGATCTTAGCCTGAATAACATTATAGCCTGCACCCTTCGGATCAAGATCAGGATTAAGATAAACAAGAATTCGGTTCTTCTGGTAATCACGCAAAGATCTCTGAAGAATTACGGCCAGAACAAGACCAATCGACAATACAGTTGCAGGAATATAAATTCTCCTGTATGACTTCTTCGCAAAAATAAACCGGAAGGCAAAAAATATAACTGAAATAAAAATCAATACAGCAATAAGAATAAAAACACCCGATCCCTTCTTAAAAAAAGAAATCAGCGGATTATAAGCTTCTGTATGAAGCCACTCGTGATGGGTTATATAAGTAGGTATGAGAAGTGCAATAAGGGCGATTGAGGCAACTGAAACAAGATGTGTTATGTCTGCACCTGCCGCAAAAAGCATCACAAAAAGAACAGGAATAAAAATCATTGCCGTTCCGAAATCCGGCTGAAGCATTATAAAAAATACAGGAACTAAAGTGATAATTGCCGGAACAAAAAGTTCCCTGAAATTCTGGATATCCCGTTCACGAAGTTCGAGATATTTAGCAAGCATTACTATTGTAGCAATCTTCATAAATTCCGACGGCTGAATCGAGAAAAAACCAAAATCAATCCATGCGCGTGTACCGCGTATAGACGGAGCTAGAAATGAAGTCAGAATAACAACAAAAAGGAGACCGATATATATATAAAAACAATTTTGTTCGATAATTCTGAAATTAATAACCATGATACCGAACATAAAAACCAAACCTATCACAAAGGATATTATCTGTTTTCTATACATTCCATTGTTAATCTTTGTTACTACATCAAAACCTGCGCTGTATATAGTAAATATACCGATCACTGAAAGAATCACGACAAAAACTATGAGCCATAGATCAAATTTTGAGAAATCACTTCTGCGTATCATTAAAATATCCCATAGAAATCATCTTAGAAAAAATAGCTTCACCAACCGGAACTGCAGCAATCGCCCCCGCAACACCATATTCAACCATAACTACAACAACAACCGAATCATCCGGAGTTCCCCCGAATGGTGCAAAACCGACAAACCAAGCATGCTGAGTATTATCCGATTTTACAACTGATCTGGTCTGAACAGTACCTGTTTTCGCTGCAATCGGCACCTTGAGATAATTCAGTCTTGCAGAAGTTCCGTTGGTTACACCGAATCGCATCCCTGAAGTAACTGTTTCAATTGTACGCGCTGAAAGCGGAATCTCAAACAATTTTTCGCGTTCGATTCTCTTAATGACTGTCGCGTTATCCTGCGAACGAACTTCGCGAACAAGATGAGGCTTATATACAATACCTCTATTGACTATTGCAGAAACAAGGTCACAAAGAGCAACTGGAGTTATTGATGTGAAACCCTGACCGATAGCCAGATTTATCGTATCACCGTCAAACCAACCCTGTCCGAAAGTTTTCATTTTCCATTGTTTAGAAGGAACAAAACCGGAAATTTCGCCCGGCAAATCAATGCCGGTAACCTTATCCATACATAAATACTTTGCATAATTTATGATTGAAGTCGGTCCGATTTTATATCCAAGATTATAAAAATATACGTTACAAGACATACCAATCGCACCGATCATATCGAGATTTCCGTGTGATTGTCCCTTATAACACTGGTATGATCTGTCTTGTAATCCCTTTAAAATATAGTGACCCGAACAGAAGTATCTCCAATCCGGCTGCCATTTTTCATCTTCCAGTGCTGCAATACTTGTAATAAGTTTAAACGTTGATGCCGGCGGATACTTTGATTGGATTGCTCTATTTAGGAACGGTTTCTGTTCATCGTTTTGCAGAGAAGCAAGAATATCAGAGGCGTTTTTCGAAGTAATCAGATTCGGATCAAAATCCGGTTTAGACAAAAGTACAAGAATCTCTCCGGTCGAAGGTTTCACTGCTATAACAGAACCCATCTTATCCTGCATCGCAGTGTACGCTACATTTTGAAGCTCATAATCAAGTGAAAGAACCAGATTATTACCTGATACCGGCTCATCACCGAGCTCTTCTCCTTCAGTTCGGTTATGAACGTCTACAATTCTTTTTACACTGCCGTCTGTTCCGCGCAGAAAATTATCATATTGTTTTTCAATTCCGTTTTTACCGATTTTCTGATAATACTTATAACCTTGATCTTTAAGCTTATCATACTCTCCGGGATCAATGCTTCCGATATAACCCATCACATGTGAAAAAACGGGACCATAATTATATACACGTACCGGTGCATCTTCCCACATTATATGCTCATAAAGCTCTTCATGAGATGCAATTGAAACTACTACATCAAAAGAAACGTCTTCTTTAATTACAATTCTTTGCCATGGATTAGCTTTATCCATTTCTCTTAACAATTCGAATGAATCAACACCGAGTAGCACAGCTACTCGCTGAACGATTTCAGCCATCTGCTTTTTGTTTTCAAATTTAGCCGGTACGGTTGTTATATTGAATGAAGGTCTGTTGGACGCTATTACCTTGTTTGATGAAGATTTAATATCATAATGTCTGTCATAAACCTCACCGCGGCTAGCCGGAACAGGAACATTATCTTCAATATTACTTCTCGCTCTTGTAGAATAATAACTACCTTGGATAAACTGAAGATTTATCAGCTGAAAAATAAATATAATGAAAATTCCGCCGGTAACAGACATAAACAAAAAAACTTTCCCTCGGAAAGCTTCAAGCATTCTGCCGCGCAAAGAGGTAACAGACATCTAGTACCTCTCTTTTGAAAGTTCAAATTCAAAAATTTTATCATAAATAAAGAAAAGAGGCATAGCGATTACTGCATTATAGACAGATTCAGGAAGAACAATATGCAAAAGAGATGCGACAGAGGCATCATTGAAAATCAGCGCAAATATCAGAGTTAAACCGCCCTTTAAAAGCGATGCAACAAAAATGATCAATATAATAGTAAATGAACTTCCCTGAAAAACAGACCTTCCGACAAAACCGGCAAAAAAGGCGATAAGCACCTTTGGTAAAGTCATTAATCCCAGCGGGCTATTGGAATTAGCATCCTGGAAAATACCTGTAATGAAAGCACATGTTTGACCGTAAAACGAACCGAAAGAATATGAAAAATAGATAATCGCTATAAAAGAAAGGTCTGGCTTAACACCTGCAAAACGTATTGCATCGAAGGAAGGATGAGATTGAAGAATCAACGAAACCGCCAGAATAACCGCGGATAAGATGTATACAAGAATCATTTTTTCTGCTCTTCCTTTTGAGTTAACTCTACAAGTTCCTGACCCGGAACGTATTTTATAACATAAACTTCTTCAACTTTATTGTAATCTATAATCGGAGTCACAATGGCTCTTTGAAACGCACTTGATTTGGTGACAACAGTCTGCGAAACCCTGCCGACAAGCAGACCCTGCGGAAAAACACCGCCCTGTCCGGAAGTCACAACATATACATTTGACGGAATCTGAACTGATTTTGACAGATAATCAATTTGCGCAAGTCCTGGACGCGAAGAACTTCCCTGCATCAAACCAGGTGATCTTGAATCCTGAAGCATAACACCTATTTTCAAATCAGAGCTGATAACGGGAAGAATCCTCGACACGGAGCCTCTGACTTCAATTACTTTACCGACAACAGCTTTCTCATCTGCGTTAAAGGCAACGACAGGCATGTTGATTTTTATTCCGTCATTTGATCCGCGGTTTATTATAATGGTGCGGAACCAGTTATCAGGATCCTTTGATATTACCATCGCAGGAACATTGTCATAACCGACCTTATCACCGAAGTTTAGTAAACGGCGGAGCTTCTCGTTTTCTGATTTAATTTCAGTGAGATCTTCTGCTGTTCTCTCATAACTCTGGAGCTTCTCTCTGGTAAGACGAAGTTCCTCATTGAGAGTATTCAAATCGGTGAAACCAGCCCATATCTTACGTACATTATTCTGAGAATACCAATACAGCTTCTGAAACGGAGTCATGAAAGCACTTGCAACACCTTCTATCGACAGAGTAAAAGACGTCGACTGAAGAGACATTGATATAATACAGAATAGAATATAAAAGACCAGTGATGCACCGGTCTTATTTCTTATAAAAAAATCCACTGGCAAACCTTATTTCAAATTCGATTTATAAAGGTTCTTAACCTCGTCAAGAAACTTCCCTGCACCAAGAACAACACAAGTCAAAGGATTCTCAGCTCTGATAACAGGAACCCCTGTTTCTTTGCTTATATATTTATCCAAACCTTTTAACAATGATCCGCCGCCGCTCATTACAATACCGCGTTCAACGATATCAGCAGCAAGTTCAGGAGGAGTTCTCTCAAGAGCATGTTTGATTCCGTCAAGAATCTGTTCAGTCGGCTCTTTGAGAGCTTTTCTGACTTCTGAAGAATCCATTTCAAGAGTTCTAGGAAGACCCGATATTGCATCACGGCCTTTGAGCTCCATAGTATCAACTTTCTTCTCAGGAAATACATTGCCGAGACGGAATTTTACTTCTTCCGCCATTCTTTCTCCGATAACAAGGTTATACTGATTTCTCATATATTTTACGATTGCTTCGTCGAACTCATCTCCCGCGATACGCAAAGAGTCGGAAATAACCATTCCACCGAGAGAGATAACGGCGATTTCAGTAGTACCGCCGCCGATATCAACGATCATATGACCAGCCGGCTCATGAATCGGAATATTTGCCCCTATTGCCGAAGCAAGAGCTTCTTCAATAAGATAAATCTCACGCGCTCCTGCCTGTTCAGCAGATTCACGCACGGCACGTTTTTCAACTTCGGTTATTCCGGAAGGAACACCTATAACAACTCTTGGTCTAACAAGAGCTTTATGCTTATGAACCTTATTTATGAAATAGCGGATCATTTTTTCAACGGTTTCGAAATCAGCAATAACACCGTCTTCCATAGGTCTTATCGCAACTATATCGCCGGGAGTTCTTCCGAGCATTCGCTTAGCTTCGTGACCAACGGCTCTCACTTTTCCGGTACTCGTCTGAACGGCTACAACCGACGGTTCGGAAAGCACAATCCCCTGACCTTTTACATGAACAAGCGTATTAGCGGTACCAAGATCGATACCCATATCATTTGAGAAAAGACCGTAAAGTGAATTGAACAACATTTTAGCTCCCAAAGAATTCTATGATTTGCGTGAGAATCAATGCCGAATTTAAACAGAAACTCTCTTTTTGCTTACCTATTATTTTCGCTTTTCGCTTTTGTCAAGTTATAATGACTTGTTACAAAAAAATTTCAGAATTTATTTATTTTCTGTCACTGCGTAAAGTTTTGCTTTTACCGGATCCTTCAATTCAATGAACAACTTCTCCATAACCGCCTTCAAATCGGCATCTTCAGACTGAGGAAGAACAAACGGTTCAAGAATATCGGCGGCTTCACGGTAAAGTGACTGTGAAAAATAAAGCAAACCTAAATTAACCGATGCCGTCTTCTTTAACTCCGAATCGGAAGTTTCCGAAATAACCTCTTTGTAAGCTGAAATAGCATCCGTGAACTGTTTTCCTTCCGCAAAAGATTTTGCAATTACCAGTTTAGAAAATGGATCTTTCATATTCATTTTAACGAGATAATCCATTCCACGCTGAACTGCACCATTTACCACAAGAGTCTGAGCATAAAAATATATATCATCCGTATATCTGATCATCAAAGGTTCATTTATCGAATCAACGAGAAGAAAAATCTGGTTTGCCGGATAATAATCCGAATAGTATGAGGCTTTTGCGAGCATTATCCTCGATTCATCATCAAGAGCTTTCTTTCCGCCCAACGCTTCAGCTTTTCTGAAATATTTAATGGCTGCAATAAATCCCGAAGCCGCTTCAGGAGAAAGCGTGTCCTTTTTTGAATTTACGAACATTGCCCCGAATTTTCTCGGAAGCAGGGACTCTGAAACGATAAAAGACAATTTTGCGGAAACAATGAATGCTTCCGGATTCATCGGGTCATCCTCGCGGAATTTAGCGGCTTTCTGAAGAGCCGACTGTATTCCGCCGTTTTTTTCATAAGCAGAAGTGTCCCTCTCGCTGACAGATACTATTTCAGTAAGTTTATTAAAGCCCGATTTCCAGAACATCAATTGAGTTCTGTATTTGTATGCGGAAAATACAGCCGCGGATACAAAAAAAAGAACCAACAGCACTTTAAACGTCCTGTTGGATTTATTCTTGGTTCTATACTTATAATACATGACAACCTTACTTTTTTAATAAATATTCAATCTTTGCCGCGAATCCTGAATCATCACAGACAAACAGAAGCGGATATGTTAATGAGTCAATATAAATCAGAGCCGATTTCTCAAGAGAAATAATATTTTTAATTTTATGAAGATCATATCTGAAAAGTTTTTTAGAATCACGCAGAGTAAGTGATGCAGAAGACAAGACAAGATCCCCTGATGCAAGTCTGCGAAGCGACTTATACTTTCCAATTTCAGAATATTCAATTGCTTTTTCGGTTCCCGGAGAAATAACACTGTCACGGTCTTCATAAATGGAAACATTTGAAATGACATTATCTTCCGGAGTTGCCGACAATGATGCCGCCGGAGATGATTCAGCATTTATTTCTTTTGTGGATGTTTCGGCATCACCGGGCGTATCATCAAATAATAATTCTTCATTATCCCGGTATACAGACAAAGTCTTTTTTTCAAGCGATGAAAAGGATATAACTACAAGTAATATTCCAAGTAGAGCAAGAAGCACCGAAAGAAATAGTATCAGCATACATCCCCCTTGACTCTGTTATGTCTCCAATGAATAAAGCGTCAAGAAGAAATTACTTTCGTATTTTCCAAAGTGCTGTTTTGAGATAAGGATTTTCGAAATACGGAAAATCAACAGACTCATTTGCCGAAAAAACCAGTTCAAAATTATCAGGATGCATTGAAAGAAAAGTTTTCATATCGGTCTTATGAGTATTAACTGCGCTGAAAACATAATCAGATATTTGAGACAAGTCGCGGAGATAAGAACTTAAATCCCTTTCTGCAGAAAAAGAACCTTTCTGACTTCTGGCAAAAGTCGGAGGATCAATAATAGACAGAGAAAAACTGATTCCTTTTTTTTTATAGTATTTAATCAGATCTGAGCTCTTACCTTTAACAAAATCTCTTGAATCGACATTTAAACCGTTCAATTCATAGTTTCTCATTCCGCGCGAAAGAACTGGCTTTGATATATCGACGTTAACTGCACGATGCACGGAATTTTTTAGCGCATGAAGAGAAAAAACGCATGTGTAACTGAAAAGATTAAGCATTGACTCGAAATTTGAATAATATTTCAGAAGCTCACTCCTTGCAGAGCGCATATCAAAAAAAAGACCTGTGTTTTGAGAATTGATAATATCGACTGAAACATCAAGACCCATGTGCCTTACAATAATTTCTTCTGCCGGGATATCTCCATCGAGAATTATACTCTTTCGTTTTGCTTCTATATCGTCGCCCTGCGAAAGACGTCCCCTGTTTTTAAGAAGAATTCCTCTGACCGGAAGTGAAAATTCTGAACATACATCAGGAATAAATTTAAGCAGTTCAGCAGGAAGACCCGAGCTTCCCTCAAAATCCTGAATAAGTATAAATCCGGCATAATAATCCGCGGTACACGGATATAATCCGTCACCGTCTCCATTAATAAGACGGAAAACCGTTTCTTCTGATGAAAAAAAACCAAGGCGTCTTTCAAACGCCTTTTTTACAAGTTCCTGTGTTTTCATTATTATTGAAGGGGGAAATCCCCCGTAATCATTCTTTGTAGCTTATTGCAAATTTATTGCCGTCTGGATCGGAGAAAACTATTTTAGGCCCGTCTTCCTTGTCTTCAATTTCCTGAAAATCAATCTTCTTGTCTTCAAGCTCATCAGCAACATCATCAAAGTCCTGCATGTCTATGTTGAAAGAAACATAAGTGTCCGGGTTTGGATTAACATCCGCGCTTTCTTTCAAGCGAAGCTTGATATCGCCTATCATAAGATAAGCTTCAGTCTTGTCCTTTTTTTCTACTGTATCGAAATAGAAAACATCTCTGAAAAATTCAAGAGACTTTTCAAGATTTGATACCGCCAGACTGATATGATTTATTTCTTCAACTATTATCATAATTTCCTCTCCAAAATGACTCCGCATATTGTCTCAAAAACGCGCCCTTAATGTCAATAAATAAAAACAGGCTCCATGAATTTATTCAACCGTTACGCTTTTAGCAAGATTTCTCGGCTGATCTACATCGCATCCGCGCGCAACCGCAATATAATATGCCAGAAGCTGAAGCGGAACTGCCGAAAGAACCGGTGAAACTGCCCGTGAAACTTCCGGCAAATAGATAACATGGTCAGCATGCCTTTTTATATCCTCATCGCCTTCAGTCGCAATGGCAACAATACGTCCGCCTCTTGCCTTTACTTCCTGCATGTTTGATATAACTTTATGATAAACTTCATCTTTGAGCGCAATAAATACTACAGGCATTTCATTATCAATCAGGGCAATCGGACCGTGTTTCATTTCTGCGGCAGGATATCCCTCTGCATGAATATATGAAATCTCTTTCAGCTTAAGCGCACCTTCAAGGGCAACCGGGAACTGGATACCACGTCCGAGATAAAGAAAATTTTTAGCGTCTTTATACTGACAGGCTATATTTTTAATCTCTTCTTTTTTATCGAGAACTTTTTCAATCAAAGCAGGGAGATTTTCAATGTCGCGGATAATACACTGACCTTCTTCACGGGTCATATTTCCTCTTCGAGATAAAAGAAGAGTGAGAAGAATCAGAACCGAAACCTGAGAAGTAAATGCTTTAGTCGAAGCAACTCCTATCTCGTGACCCGCATGAATATAAACTCCTCCGTCACTTTCCCTCGCGATAGTACTTCCGACAACATTTGTTATTCCAAGAACCCTGATGCCTTTTGATTTGGTCTCACGCAATGCGGCAAGAGTATCTGCGGTTTCTCCGGACTGACTTATTACAATAACAAGATCATCCTTAAAAAGAATAGGTCTTCTATATCTGAATTCAGAGGCATATTCGACTTCAACCGGTATGCGGGCAAATTCTTCAATGAGATATTCTCCGATTAATCCCGCATGCCACGATGTTCCGCATGCTATAAAAATAATTCTTCCGATCTTCGAAATATCCTCCGGAGAAAGATTCAATCCGTCAAGCCTTGAATTTCCGGCATCCATAATAATACGGCCGCGAACGGCGTTTTTAACTGTTTCTACCTGCTCGTGAATTTCCTTGAGCATAAAATGCTCATAACCGTTCTTTTCAATTCCGACAAGGTCCCATTCTATTTTTTCTACATTCTTGACAATCGCGTTACGTTCTATATCAAATGTCTCAAAAGTTCCGTTTTTTATATCAACAATTTCGCCGTCTTCAAGATAAACAACTTTACGGGTATGCTCTATGACAGCAGAACAGTCAGATGCAAGCATAATTTCACCGTCACCGATACCTATTACGAGCGGTGAACCTTTTCTTGCTGCCAGAATTCTTCCGGGATTATCTTCGGATACAAGCGCAATACCGTAAGTTCCTTCCACCTGTTTCAGTGCAAGTATAAACGACTCCAAAAGATCATTTCCCTTTTTCATGTAATGATCAACCAGATGAACAACGACTTCCGTATCAGTTTGTGTTTTGAAAACATGACCGAATTCAGTCAGTTTCTTTCTGAGAATTTCATAATTTTCAATAATACCATTGTGCACTAATGCAAGCTTCCCGTCACATGATGTGTGCGGATGGGAATTTACATCGGAAGGAACACCATGAGTCGCCCATCTCGTATGGGCTATTCCCGCAGATCCCTTCATTTGATTGATATCCACATAACTTTCTAGTTCGGATATTTTACCCTTTTTTTTACTCACCTTTAATGATCCGTCAACAACGGCAATACCGCTTGAATCATATCCCCTGTATTCGAGACGTTTAAGTCCGTTTATAAGAATCTTACCTATATCCGTATTTTCTTTATTTCCGACATAACCGACAATACCGCACATAAATCCCCCTTCGGACTAATAAGCATATATTCTGCAAAAAAACCAGTTCAAAAGCAAGGCGCTTTCTAAAAACCGCAAATCGTTCACTTCTGTCAGATATGCATTTATCTGACAAACAAAAAATGCACTAAATAAACAGATCATAATTCTGTATACTCATATTTTTAAAATGGGGAAGGTGCTGCAGGAAAAACCTAATCTACTTATGTTCAAATATAATAATTTCAGCAGAATCAAAAAAAAGAATGAGGTCGTCCTTACCCGGAGAATCGGCAAGATAAAACTTGCGGAGTCTGCCTTTAACGGCGGAAATTTTCCCTCCGAACCACATGACTCCGGTTTTATCAATTTTAAAATCTTTAAGCAAATCCGCATTTATCTCAGCATCAATTACAAGACCTGATTTGTAGCCGAATCTGACTTTTATTCTCTTATCAATTCCGGTTTTCTCCTTTATAACGGCAAAATCAGGAGTTGTTTCAATATCAAGCTTGTAAACCGAACTTAAAAAAGAAAGAAGTTCGCGCCTTCTGTAATTTCTGCTTCCGAAAAGGCCGTCTTTCCATTCAAAATATCTTTTTTCAATTTCAATATATCTTTCAACCGGCGGCATGGAATTCGGCTGAGAGAAAATCGGAAAAACCGCAAACAAAAATATTATAAATATTTTACTGATTCTCATATGACAAAAATCAAAAATAGAACAATAATAATTATAACAGCTGCTCCGGCCGCAATACCGATCAGCAAGGAACGCGGTGAATTAGTTTTAACATCATGACTCAATGAATCTGAAGTCTTTATGCGGATATCCTCTTCCTCATAGGTTTTGCCGAACAAATCCTTTGTGATTTTAACATATACTGTAAAACCGTTCTTAATATCTCTTTTAACGGAATATATTTCGGCCGAAAGAGGACTTATTGTTCCGTCATCCTTCATCAAACCGAGATTATTGATAAACTTCATTCCTACAGGAGAGTTTTTATCCAGCATGACATTAATCATATCTCCCGGAAGGAGCTCTGATATTTTCTTTCCCTTTGTCGGAGAAAGAATAAGTGAAACATCAATCGTTTTACGGTAATTCTTATCATCGGCAGATGATTCGCTTTTTTTTCCGGTGAAAAGCGGTATCATAGAATTCAGAACAATCGAATTAATTTTTCCGAAACGGATACGGCATCCGTCAGCAGATTTATTCAGAAACGGAGATAAACATTCAATAAAACCTTTTTCTGATTCCTCAACTACAGACGCGCACAAAGAAGATACGTCACCGGAAGCGAAGGGACGGGATTTCGCATCTTCGTTTTTTTTGATAGCCGAATAAAAATCCGCAAAAAAATCTCCCGTAGAAACTGAAGCAAGATCCGGAGAATCTGCCGACAGTGCTGATGCAATCATCTTCTTATTCTGATTGCTCACAAAAAATGCCGCGGCAAAAGTCTTTGAATCCGTTGCCAGTGCATATGAAATATCCTGAATGCCGTTTTTGACGATCTGATCGATTACAGAATTATCCATACCGTATATATTACGCAAAACGGCTGTTTTGGAAGTCACTGTCATGGCTTCAGACTGGTGAATCGCATCAATTTCGAGAAACTCCGAAACTGATACGGTTTTGAACTCTGCATTGATTTTGATGTCATCGGAATTAAGCACATTTGCGATTATACGCCTGAATTCAAAAGCAACCGCGCCGGTGTCTTTATTGGAAATTTTTGATTTTATATTTCCTATTTCTTCTTCATGGAATGCGGACATAAAGGCATCGTGAATTTTTTTATCATTTCCAGGAACTATGTCAAAATCCCTTTTTGCTTTCTGCATCATATAATAGTTCTTTTCAACGGATGAATCAAACTCAAATTTATAAAGTGCATCTCCTACAATATTCACGGAATATACTCCAGAGAATGCATTTGTATCCGATTTAATAAAAAGCATTGTAATGCCTGAAATATTATAGTCTGCGGCGAGATACTTTATAAATCCGCAGACATTACCCGATCCGGTTGTATTTTTAATTGTCACCAGTTAAACCTCGTTTAATCAAAACTAAAATCTCCCTTAGCAAAAACAGCGACACAGGCGTTCACAACATCAGAATCGTAATACTTTCCCTTGTTCTTTATTATCTCATCTATTGCCGCATGAATACCGAGCGACGCGCGGTACGGCCGGTGAGATGCCATTGCCTCAACAACATCGGCTACCGCCAATATCTTGGATTCGATGAGTATTTCATCGGATTTTATTCCGTCAGGATATCCGCTGCCGTCGAGCCTCTCATGGTGCTGACGGACGATCATCGCCACAGGCCAAGGAAATTCAATATTCTTAAGTATTTCATAACCCGACTGGGGATGATTTTTTATCAAAGAAAATTCTATATCAGAAAGTTTACCCGGTTTTGATAGAATTTCAGCCGGAACCGATATTTTACCGATATCATGGATGATTCCGGCCATCCTTAGTCCGTCTTTTATGTCATCCTTCAGATTCATGTAATCAGCTATTTTGCGGGCAAGCTCGGTTACTCTCTTCTGATGACCTGCAGTATAAGGATCCCTTGTTTCGACAGTCACTGCCATCGCCTGAATTATTCCGCCCATAGCCTTTCTGAGCATCATGAGAGTATTTTGTATCTTGGCTTCGTTCTTCGCACGCTCGGTAACATCACGGAAAACGAAAATCCCGCCGCTGAAAGAAAGAGGCTGTGAACTTACCCTGTCATACTGATATTCAATATCAGCTGTTCTTCCGTCAGGTTTTTCGTAACGGCTTTGGCAAAGAGTTCCCTCATGAGGAAATTTAGTTTTATCCATTCCTTCCGTCAGGAAAATATCATAAAGATTTTTATTTTCAAGACCACTCTCTTCAATTCCGGTAATACTGCATGCGGCTATATTTGAGAAAAAAATATTGTAATCATCATCTGTTACGATAACACCGTCACCTATATGTTTAAGTACCGCAGAAAAAAGAACTTCTCTTGCACCTGCTGCCATTTCGGCTTCTTTTTTATTGATCGCCATTTCGACTGAAGCAAAAAGATCATGCTCTGCAAACGGCTTCAGGATATATCCGTAAGGCTCAGCGACTTTTGCGCGTTCCAAGGTTTCCCTGTCCGCGTAGGCTGTTATAAAAATCACCGGAATATTGAAGTTTTCTTTAACTGTTATTGCGGCGCTTATTCCGTCCACTTCGCCTTTGATGCGGATATCCATAAGAACCAGATCCGGGCGGTGCTTTTCTATTTCAAAAAGTGCATCCTCTGCATTAATTGCGCATGCAGGTATTTCATAACCTTTAGCCGAAAGAAAAGCGCTCATATCGGCGGAAGAAAGAACTTCGTCTTCGACGATTACAATCTTCCGTTTATCTCCGGCTTTTCTTTTCGAATAAAAGTTAAACATCAAACCTCATATTTAGGCGCTTTGATTCTGCTTTCCGGCGGAACGCTCTCTGTAATCCAGCAGTTTCCGCCTATCTGACTGCCTCTTCCGATAGTTATAGGTCCCAAAATCGTCGCGTTAGCATAAATTATAACGTCATCTTCAACTCTGGGATGACGGACAGTTCCTTTAACGGGATTCCCGTTTTCATCAAGCGGAAAGCTTTTGAAACCGAGAGTTACTCCCTGATAAAGACGTACATTATTTCCGATAACTGAAGTCTCTCCGATAACAACACCTGTTCCATGATCTATAAAGAAACGCTCACCGATTTGAGCTCCTGGATGAATATCGATTCCGCTTTCCGAATGTGCGAGTTCGGAGATCATTCTCGGTATGAGAGGGATTTCCATCTTGTAAAGTTCATGCGCAATTCTATGACTCGTAAGCGTTTTAAGGCTCGGATAACAGAATATCGCCTCTCCGGCGCTTCTCGCTGCAGGATCACCTTCATATGCCGACATAGCATCAGAGGCGAGAATTGAACGGATTTCTGGAAGCTTCTCTATAAGAAGTCTTGCCGCTGAAGCAGAACGGTCCTCACAGTAATTGCAGTCACGGGATGCCTTCTCCGGGCAGTCAAAACAGAATCCGCGCCTGATCTGCTTGGTTAGCCTGCCGTAAATTCTGTCGAGGGCAGCGCCGATCTGATATTCCACATTTCCTTCTATCACATCCGGACCGAAATATCCCGGAAACAGTACTGATCTGATATCATCAATAATCTCAGACAGAACCATTGACGAAGGCATGGGAATACTCTTGCTGCTGTGATGATAAACCATCTCAATATTTTTGAAATCTGAAAGTTTTTCTGCAACACTTCTAATAAACATTCCGCCATCCATAAGAACACTCCATCATAATCATATAAAACGAATAATTCAATAAATTAATTGCCCTAATTGTTTCAAGGATTAATTTATTGCACCATCATCCCCAAGAAAATAAAAACCCGCTTTCGCGGGTTTTGTTAAAGATCAAGGATTCTGCACTCGCCGGGACGGATAAAAATCCTTTCCGTTGTTCCCTTATTTTTATAAACAACATCGACAAAGGTATTATGCATAACCGATGAATAAAGAAATGCCTTATTATTATCATAAAGAAACAACAGCACATTGCTTTCGCCTTTTATCATGACGGGAAAATCCGCCATGAACTCGCTTCTGATTTTATTCAGAATTTCAGCCGGAAGCTTTAATATATCCGCCGGTGAATGAGGTATATTCAGCAAATAAAGTGTTCCCTCTCCCCATTTCTGCTTAATCAAAACTGGAAAAACGCCCGAATCATCAAGACCTACAACGGTATTCCATCCGTCGTTTACCGGCGAAAAGATATCACTGTAAAGAGCACTGTCGCTTGAAGGAAAATAATTCTTAAATCCGCAGATATCTATCTCATGCGCATAGTTATCCGCCTTGCGGACATTGGCTTTTATTCTGAAAGGCTCAGCTCCCATCTTCGAAGCTTCGCGCCAGAAGCCTGTCGTAGTAATGACCTTTCCGCCATTGCCGAGAGTTGCTTCCATCTTTTTGACAATATCCTTATCCTTGGCGGAAGACTCGGTAAGAATCATTATACGCGAATCATCATATTCGGGAGAAGGCTCAATAGGAAGCCCCATGTGACCGAAATAATCAGTAATATATTCTTCTCCGTAAGAATCGAAAGGAATGTAGGCATTTATTCCGTAAGGTTTGCCGAGTTTCGCCATGTCCTCGTCAAGCCTGTCGAAAACATAACCCATGCCCGGAACAAAATGATCATAGATGTGACTGTAGCAGAAAAGCGTTATTTCCTTTGCGCCTGAAAGAACTGTAAATATTCCCTGCTCTGTATAATCGAGATGAGTATAACAATCGAAAGCATCATACCAGCCTCCGCCGTTTCTGCCCGGTGCGGCGTTTTCAAAATAACGCATGATAGAATAACTCATATACCGCGGAATATTCTGCTGGGTCATCTTATGATCGCGCGTTTCAGTACCGGTATAAATTGAATCAAAAATATTGCGCTCATTTTTAGGGTTATATCCCGTAAAAGAATGATAAGGATACCAGTTCGGGAATTTTATTATCACATGACAAGACGGATTAACTTCCTTAGCAGTCTTCATTATGATATTTTTTGAAACATCATTCTTCAAATCCATTCGGTATTCACGGAAAGTTCTGTTTCCCTTAGCCTCTGCGCATTTTTTGCATCTGCAGTCCGTAAAATAAAAATCATCAAAAATGATTCTGTCAAAATGCTTTGCAGTAAGCCGCACGGCCGATTCAAGCTTCTTTCTGTCTTCGTCGCTTGAATAGCAAAGAAGCTGCCAGAACTCCTGAGTCTGCTTTGAAGTTGTGATACCGCCTGAAAGTTTTACTTTTCTTTCATTAAAGAATTTTTTAACTTCAGTCAGCTCTTCATCACTTGCCCATAAATCGCCTCTATAAGTTTCAATATAAACATGACTGATCTTAATGTGCTTTGTCAGAAAATCCCATTTCTCGCGAAATTTTTCATTTTTGGCAAACTCCATTGTATCTCTTACTGTAAAATAAAGAGCAACGTCAAAATTTTTATAAGTCTCCATTTATCCTCCACGGCCGAAAAATTCCGGATATTCTCAGCGTTAAATCCAATATAATAGCAAACGTTTGCGCACACAAGCATTTATTTAAAAAATTTGAAAAAAAATAGTAAATCTGTTATCTTGACATTGCATAATCCAAGTAAATGCCTTAAATAAACCTGCATAGCTCCGCTGGCAGAGTTCATCACTCACAATTATGAGTTATCAGTTCCGAATCGTGATTTAGCTCATGGCTTTTGCTTAAATTTAAAAAATCAAACCAGAAGATCACCGTCAATTACTATATTCTTTCTTTAATGATTGACAATATATGTTAGAGTATTTCTCTAAAAAAAATATTAATGGAGAATATCAATGAACAGCCTTAAGCGTTTTCAGTATGCATTTCTATTGCTTCTATCCGCAGTAGTTCTTTCATCATGTACAAGCGTCATGAAAAAAGATGAAGCAAAAAAAATAAAAAAAGGTGCGGTAATATCAGTTGTATCTGCTACATCAGAAGTTGACACATCGTCAACCGGAAGCGGGCTTTTAACTCTTGCATCGGAATTGTCTCAAAGAGATAAATTATCCATGCTTCCTACACTTAATTATACCAAAAACAAAGTAATGGAAAATCGCCGCAAAATGTTTCCTTTTGCACTTGCAGGAGAAGGCGAAGTTCTTTCAATTCCTGCATTTAAGAAAATAGAATCTCAAAAGGATGTATTTGGAAATTTTACCGGTGTTCAGGGCTATCCGGCACTTGCGTCATCAAGCAAAGCGGAAAAAGAAACAGTAAAATTTCTAGCCAGTGCAAAAAATCTTAACGCTACAATTATTGTCGAGATTTTCAGCTCTCTCACAAAAAGCGGAGTGAGCGTTCTCGGCGTTTCCGTAGGCAATATCAAAGCAAAAACAAATATGACTATAACAGTTTATGACGCAAAGGGCGCTACAATCATTAAAAAGAAAGTTGAAGGCGAATCCGAAACCGGAATTACACAGTTTATGGGATGGTATAAAGTCGCCGATGTAAACAAAATATGTGCAGAATCAATTGATGATGCAATAAGCAGCTATATAGACTGGATGGATAAAGAGTTAAAGAAATAAATATTTTGCAAGTCTGCCTTGCGGCAGACTTGCAACCCATATATCAGAAACTATTCTTAAAATCATCTGCAGATATAATCTTAGCAAATGTTCCGTTTAATGCCGCCATAAATGATCTGTGAACAGATTCTGCAGGAATTTTCTCTCCTGAAAAAAACTGATCACAGGTAGCACAGGCATCATGAACCAGTGAACAATCATAACCGTAATCCTTAGCGGCTCTAACGCCCGAATCTACACACATGTGACTCATCATGCCGCAGAAAATAATCTCTTTGATTCCGTTTGAATGAAGATAACTGTCGAGATCAGTGCCTCTGAAGCTGTTCGGAAAATTCTTAATAATAATTTTCTCGTCATCCAAAGGTTTAACGCTTTCATGAATTTCTGATCCTTCAGTGCCGGGAAGAAAAAATGTCGCACCGGGATATTCCGATATATGTCTTACGTGAATTACTTTCATTCCGCTTTTTCTCGCGTGATTAAGAAGTTCAGCCGCTTTTTTTGCCGCAGACTCCGAATTAACAAGTTCCTTTTTTCCGCCCGGAAAATAATCATTCTGTACATCAATAATCATCAATGCCTTGCTCATCTTATCCCCTTCTTTCCATAATTATTTTGCGTGTTGAAAATCCGAATTCTGAATAGAAATCAATCACGCTTTCGTTTCCGCCGTATACTTCTACGACAATGTTTTTTGTGCCCAATTCATCCATCCACTCAAGAGCATTCTCCATGAGCTTTTTTCCAATTCCGTGTCCTCGGTATTTTTTTGAAACACAGAGCGATTCGATTTCACACGGCGATACAATGCAATAAGCAACAGGAATCGAATCATCACTTGCGGTAAATATCTTCATGAACTCTCCGCATTTTTCCATGAGCTCATCACGTCTCTTTTCAAACGTCTTCTCTCGGTAAACATCCTCAAATGAACCCTTCGAAATATGGTGTTCATTAAGCTCTTCCCACAAATGGCGGATGTCTGCAATGGCAGAAGAATCTTTCATCGCATATTCTATCATCGCTACCTCCCAGTGTTTATGTATCACAACATTTGAAAATGCGGAATAGAGAATTATCAATTATTCAATGCATATCGTCAATTTTAGAAGTTATTGCATGGTGTCATGCAATAACCAAAAGGTGCTCCGCACCTTTTGAATCCGTTTGTCCATTTCTTTTGCTTGCCCAAAAGAAATGGACGAAAGAAAAGGGCACCGCTGCGCGGGGCTTTTCTCGCGTATTCCTCGCACCGGCTTTTTTGCCGGATGCTGCGGACGCTCGAGTGGTGTCCGCTTTCAGCGGACGATTTTAGATTTTTCTCTCGTTCATCCTTTTCTGAAGTGCTTTGCGCACTTTGGATTTTTTATAATCATTTATTTTCCAATTTGATTGGTGCGGTACGTGCGTTTAGTTTGTGTGATTGTTGCGATCGTAAAGACACAAAATTTTGCGTCTTTACGGCTAAGAAATTGTGGAAGTATTCTGTCTCAGAATTGATGCACTCAGACTTATTTGTACAAAAAAGATTTTTATTCGTTCGGATTTATAACTTTGAATCCTTCTTTCTTCGCAGCATTCAACAATTTCTGATCGGAGGAAACAAAAAAATCAATATCTCTTTTCTTAAAAACAGCCGATGCGAGGTGAATAGAATCAAGACTTTTCAATTGATATTTATCAATTGTTTTTACTGCGGAAAATACTATTTCAGAACTAACATCGACAATATTGAAAAACTGAAAATCCTGTTCAATCTCCAACTTCAATTGATTATAATCTTTTTCATCAATTTCTCTTTCAAGAAGTAATCTTCCAAAAGAAGAAATTGCTTCGACATGTCCAATTATAGAAATATATATTTCTGATGCGGAAAAAAGTAATTTATCTACATTATCAGAACCGGTTTCGGAAATATACTTTTTTACAAGAGCAGAAGTGTCAAAATACAATTTCATTAATCATTTCTTTCTGCTACAATATATTCAGATGAATCTTTACATTTTTTAAGTTTTATTTTTTTAACTTCTCTTTTCCACCCCTCATTAACTTCTTCCTTAAAAGGTTTCAGCGTCGCAACCGGCTTTCCTTTTCTGATAATAATAAAAGAGTTTCCGTTTTCGACTTTATCAAAATATCGCTTGGAATTGTTTCTAAAATCAGTAAACTGCAAGTAATCCATATAATCCACCTGTCATTATAATGACATAATAATTGCTTTTACGGGCAATGTCAAGATATAATATGAGA
>JAKPJF010000054.1 GCA_029554345.1 Spirochaetota bacterium
TTTTCGAATTCATACCTTGAAAATAATGATTGCATTTCTTTCAGTAAACATTTTGTCTTAAACATGCTATTAATTCTCCGAACGTATTGATTTTATTGGCTTTTTGCAATTCCAACATAATCAACGCATTTGAGAATTAATAGCATTTTTCTTGTTTTCTTATGATTCTATGGGACAGCAGTGTATTCAATAAATATCCCGTATTATTTTTTATCAGTCTAGCAATGGTCATTACGAAAGTCATTCTAAATAGGCCGAAAGAATATTTTTCCTAATTAATATAAGTAATTATAATGCAACAACAACCATTACAAAACAAATTTATGAACCATCTGATTTAATATTTCCGCCTGCCGGGTAAGCTCTTCAACCATACTTGAAAGATCAACAGCGCTTGCCCCAAGAGACTGACTTAATTCATTCATAACCTGAATATTTTCACTCATCTCGTTTGTTGCATTTTTCTGTTCTTCAGCTGCAGTTTCAACTCTATCTGCAGAAGAACTCACCTGATCAGCTGTGTTTTTAATTATCGATGACATTTCAGTCTGGCTGTCAATTTTTTCCATAATGGATTTGGCTGAAACATTCATAGAACTTACCTGTGAATTTATTTCACGGAAGCTGAGTGAAGCAGAGTCAAATTCAATTGCTCCGTTTTCCACGGCTTGAATTGACTCTGATACTAGTCGTTTAATTTCATTAACACTCTCAGAAGTTCTTTCCGCTAATTTAGATATTTCTTCTGCTACAACCGCAAAACCTTTACCCTGCTCTCCGGCTCTTGCGGCCTCTATCGAAGCATTCAGAGATAAAAGATTGGTCTGTTCGGAAATTTCAGTTATAATTTTAACAATTTCCCCAATACGATCCGAACGGTTTTTGATATCATTTATCGCATCTGTAGCTTTTATGATTGCACTTTCTCCTTTCTGTGAATTCTGGGCAGAAGTCATGGCTTTCTCCTGAAGAAGAACCATGTTTTCACGTACGTGCTCCATAGACTCAAGCATTTGAGATGTAATTTCAAGATTTCGCTTAATATTCCGCCTTTGCTCTGCTATTATTGATACCACATTCTCGGCAGCGCCTGAAAGCTGTTCAATACTTGCCGCGGCTTCCTCTGCAGATGCTGCCTGTTCTCCTGCCGCAATATTCAAAGATTTTGAATGCGCAGCAAGTTTAACTGCATGCTGATTAGTTTCTATTGAAGTCGTTTTTATTCCAGATATCAAATTTCTAAAACTTTTAAGCATCTCTCTGATTGAATTTCTAAATTTTCCCATTTCATCTGAACTGTCACCTGTCAAATTCCCCGTAAGATCACCTTTCTCCATATTTTCTGTGATTTTCTGCAACTCAAGAAGAGGTGTCAAAAGCCGTCTATTGACAAAAACAGGCATGCTTCCGAGAAGAATTAAACCGATAAGAATGGTGCCGAGAATTACCAGCATATGAATACGCTCTTTAAGTTCAATCCTTTGACCGAATATCTTGCGGGTACTTTCAATAAGATCATTCATCTTCTGCGACGGGTCAGAGGAAATCTTTTCTGAATCAGAATTGCTTTTCAAAGTAGATTTAAATGCAGACATCATATATGTTATTCCGCCCAAAGACGATTTGAGCAAATCAGATGCCGAACCTTCATCTCCGGATTTTTCAGCATAATTTTTAATAGTAATAATTTTCGATCTCATGCTTTGAGAATTTATTCGAAGCTGCTGCATTGCAGCCTGCGGATTTCCATTTTTAGATGTCATTTCTTTGGACAAATATTCAACTGAATTTGTGAAAGAATCAGCATCAATTTCATTCAGTGCTTTTTTAATAGCACTTTTGTCCGAAAGATGCGCTACTGCTGCATCAACACCGGTACGCATTTTTGAAAGAGCATCTCCCGATAAAGCGGCTATTTCTTCAAGATTCGATTCTCCATTTTTTGTTTTAGCATAAGCATTCTCATACTTTTGATATATTGAGGTATAATCTGAATTAATACTTTCAAGCAGTGAACACGTTTCATCCGGAAAATCAAAATCGTTCTTAATCTTCAAAAAGAGCTCTTTATATTCTTCGTTAAGTTTATCACGTTCGGAAATAATACCGGATTCTATTTCTGAGGCAGCAGATCTTGATGTAGAAGGGCTGACGATTTTTGACCAGTCTTCTGAAATTTTGACATAAGATATTTCAAGTGCTCTAAGGGAATTTACAAGTCTTGTCATTGAATCCGAATCGTGTCGAACTTGATAGAAAGTAAATGAAAGAACCGCGGCAGCAGAAATAAGATAAAATATTCCTATAACAACTGCTATCATGAAAATTTTGCGTATTGAAATTGTTTTTCTCATATGCCCCGTTCTTACATTCAGAATATTCAATTCATTAAATTATGAACAATTAAACAATCGTAAAATATCCATTATATTTAGACCTTTCAATTATCGGCTTTTTTTCTTTGTTATATGAACAATTTCAAGGGACATTTTATAATATTTGCAAGACAATATGCCTGAAAAAATAAGTTTATTTTTACTTTTCAATTGCTTCTCATTTTGGTATAGTAATCTTATATATTTACATCAACAATTTGCCGCCGATTTCTTTTTTAAAATATAAAACTAATTAGATCACTAATTTTATTTATTAAATACAGCTTCAGAATATTATAAGTATTAGAAATTTTTAGCTCACATTATAATCGTATTCTGCTTGTTATACCGCATTTCAAATTATACCTATTACAAACACCAGTATCGCAAAATATTTATCGAAAAGGATATTGTTTTCTATCAGGTACAAACTTTATAATATGCCATAAAACCAATTCCAATACTTTAAAGGTATAAGTAAGAAAAACCGCCATGTTTAATTTTTTATTATATATACTGGGCTTATATAGTATCAACTAAATATTTATGATTTATTCTAATTTTATATTATTTGTATACATAATAAGCTAAGAATGATACAGTTCATTATCTTAATCTTTGTGAATTGTACTTTTACAACACAATAATTTCCTTGCAAAATGATATAAAAAGGCAATCATGTCCGCTTATCAGGAGGCATTATGCCGATTGAAAACCGAATGGAGGAATTTATGAGCATCTTTAAAAAATCGTCAAAACTTGAAAATGTCTGCTATGACATCAGAGGGAAAATTGTCGATGAAGCCGCGCGTCTTGAAGAAGAAGGACATCAAATTCTTAAACTCAACACCGGGAACCCAGCCCCTTTCGGTTTAAAAGCCCCTGATGAGATTTTAAAAGATATGATTCTTAATCTGCCTAATACTCAAGGCTATAGTGATTCAAAAGGGTTATTCAGTGCTAGAAAAGCAGTAATGCAGTACTATCAACAGAAAGGAATTAAAGACGTTGATATCAACGACATATACCTTGGAAACGGCGCAAGCGAGCTTATTCAGATGTCAATGAACGGGCTTCTGAACAGCGGAGATGAGATTTTAATTCCTGCTCCGGACTATCCTTTATGGACTGCTTCAGTAAATCTTTCAGGCGGACATGCCGTTCATTATCTCTGTGATGAAGAATCCGGATGGCTGCCCGACATCGAAGATATAAAAAATAAAATTACACCTAATACAAAAGGTATTGTTGTAATTAATCCCAACAATCCTACAGGAGCCGTATACCCGAGAGAAACGCTCAGAGCTATTGTACAAATAGCTGAAGAACATAAACTTATAATTTTTTCAGACGAAATATACGAAAAGATTATTTACGACGATCTGTCACACATTCATTTGGCTTCGATGACGGAAGAAGTTCCGGTCATTACTTTCGGAGGTCTATCTAAGGCATACAGAATCGCAGGATTCAGAGTCGGATGGATGATGATCTGCGGCAATAAAAACATGATCACCGATTATATCGAAGGCTTGAATATTCTTGCAGGAATGCGTCTTTGCAGTAATGTTCCCGGACAATCGATCATTCAGACTGCTCTCGGCGGATATCAAAGCATCAACGAATACATTGTTCCGAAAGGAAGACTTTATGAACAGAGAGAATATTCGTATAAAATGGTTAATTCAATTCCCGGTCTTTCGTGTACAAAAGCACAGGGCGCTTTCTACTCTTTTGTTAAACTTGATACAGAAAAATTCAATTTAACGGACGACAGACGCTTTGTTTATGATCTGCTGGTAGCAACAAAAATACTTGTCGTTCAGGGAACAGGGTTCAACTGGCCGAAACCGGATCACTTCCGATTGGTGTTTCTTCCTAATCTTTCGGATCTCGAAAATGCATTTGAAAAAATGGCGGATTTTCTTAAGCATTACAGGCAAGATTGATGAATTCAAAAATAATTGCGGGCATATGGTATTCTCTTCTATCCAGTTTTTTCTTCGCTGTCTGCGCCGTATTTGTAAAACTCGCGGGAGAATACTGCAACGCCTATTTCGTGTCCGCATTACGTTTTATTATAGGAATTATCTTAACCATCATAACGGTTAAGATAATTCATGCATCTTTTGCAATTACCGATAAATTTTCATGGATTATGCGCGGAATTACCGGAAGCGCCTCGATGATAACATATTATATTGCGATACAATATTCTGGAAGCGGAAAAGCGACACTTCTCTCAAACATCTATCCGGCATTCACTGCTCTTTTCGGTCCCATATTTTTTCACGAAAAAAACCGCAAAACCGATTGGCTTGCAATGCCTTTTTGCATAGCCGGAGCATTCGTAGTTTTCGGAGGGAAGGGAGAAGAAAGCCTTATCGGAGACGCGCTAGCTATAACGAGTTCAATATTTGCAGGTTTCTCTGTACACTTTATAAGACGTTCAGCTCAAAAAGAAAATCCTGTAGTCATTTATCTTTCTGCATGCTTATTCGGCCTTATTGCCGCTCCTCTTGCGTTCAGCGGGAAGATTGAGATAAACATGCAGTCTCTTATTTTCATCATCATAGTCGGAATTACGGCCTTTGCCGGCCAGATATTTCTCAATTACTGCTACAAGAACATGTCGGCAGTAAAAGGCTCACTTCTTTCATTTATAAAAATTCCGATGACGCTCGGACTAAGCTGGTTTATCGGTGAAAAATTCGGAATGAAATTCATGCTCGGGACTCTTTTGATTTTTGCAGGAATTTTTATAGCCGGAATACCGAAAATCAGGCAAATGAAAGAAAATATAATGGGTTAAACTATTCCATATTGCTTCAGTTTGCGATAAATACTGGCTCGGCTTATACCCAGCATAACAGCGGTTTTATCAGGATTTTTATCAAGTTTATTATATGCATTTATAATAGCTCTTTTTTCCAATTCTGCCAATGGAATAATATCAGCTTCAACATGCTTTGTTTCTATCTTTTTAACATTACTTCCAAGCGTGAAACTTTCAATCTGAGAATCGGCAGCCTGAACCGCTTCACGCCGTATGACGTTTTTTAGTTCTCTAATATTACCCGGCCAATCATATTCAACAAGCTGATTCATCGCCGAATCGGCAATATATATGTAATCCAGTTCATAGAATCTGCAGAACTCTTTCACGAAATGATTTGCGAGTAAAGGGATATCATCTTTTCTCTCACGTAATGCCGGAAGCTCGATCGGATATTCTTCAAGACGGTAAAGAAGATCGTTTCGAAATCTTCTCTCCGCGATTTCAGATCTTAAATTTTTATTTGTCGCAGAAATTACTCTTACATCAATTGTCTTTTCATCCTTATCTCCAACTGAACGTATTTTTCCCGTTTCAAGTGCCCGAAGAAGATAAACCTGAACATCAAGACGCATATCACCGATCTCATCAAGAAAAAGAATACCCTGATTCGCCTGTTCAAAGTAACCCTGATGATCAGAAATTGCACCTGTAAATGATCCCTTTTTGTGACCGAACAAAAGTGATTCCGCAAGTTCAGAAGTTATACCGCCTGTATTAACCGAAACAAATTTATGATTTTTCCTTCGGCTATTTTCATAAATAGCCCGCGCTATAAGCTCTTTTCCTGTTCCGCTTTCTCCATAAATAATTACATTCACATCACGTTCAGCAACCTTATCTATTCTATCGAGTAAAACACGTATAGACTCACTTTCACCGACAATATCCGGATATAATTTTTCGCGCTTAATTTTTTTCTTCATGTCTCCGAGATGCGAAGACAAATCCTGAAGATACAAAAGATTGGAAACAATCTTGCCGACAGAAGCATCGTTTACAGGTCGAATTAAATAATCGAAAGCGCCTTTTCTTAAAGCATCAATTCCTAGTTTTTCATTTTGACGGTCAATAATCGGAATAATTTTGGCATGAGAAGCTTTTGACGAATAGATAGAAATATCTTCTATTAGATTATCAGAATTCAGAAGAAAAATTGAATCAATATTACCTGATGAAGCCTCTCTCAATGCTTCATCAAGAGTTTGAGATTTAACAAAAGGAATAGAAGCTTTTGAGAGCTTTTCAGAAAGAATCAATTCCGTCTGGGAATCATTTCCTACAAATAAAGCCTTTTGGTTTTCTGAATTATCAGATGAATTCATATAAACCGTTAATTATATTTCTTCTTCTTCTTTTTTGGTTACAAGGAGATCATCAGGAACCTCATCAATAGGATCTCCTATTTGCACTGCAACACGGTTTCCGACAAGACCCGGGCGGCATTTAAACTTTTTTCTGCCTTCAACTTTAAGTGTCATATCGGAATCAACTTTAGTATTTGAAAGATTTATGACATCTCCAACCTGAAGATGGAGAACATCATCAAGAAGCACCTGAGTTTCCCCAATTTCTGCAACGACGTTAAGAGTAACACCTTCAAGTCGATTCTGGATAATAGCCATATTTTCATCTGTAGCACCTTTTCGAATGCTCGAAAACCAATACTGCGCGGAAAGTTTTGAAATAACAGGCTCAATTGTGATGTACGGAAGGCAAAGATTCGTCATACCTTCTACATCGCCGACCTTCGTTTCAAGCGTAATCAATACAACCATTTCATTTGGAGGTACAATCTGCGCAAACTGCGGATTAGTTTCAATATTGCTTAAGCGAGGTCTAAGATCTATTACATTCGCCCATGATTCGCGCAGGTTCCCCAAAATGCGGACGACAATACCCTCCATTACACTCATCTCAATATCTGTAAGTTCTCGGCTGATTTTTGAAGGCTCCCCAGCCCCCCCGAAAAGCTTATCAATTATGGTAAACGTAATACCAGGATCTATTTCAAGAACCGCAGAACCTTTGAGCGGATCCATATTAATTACTGCAAGAGTAGTCGGGTTTGGAATTGAACGGACAAACTCTTCATATGTAAGCTGATCTACCGATGCAACGTGAACACTCACAAGAGCACGAAGCTGAGCAGAAAGAGCTGTGGTTGTCAGACGTGCGAATGTTTCATGCATCATTTGAAGCGTACGAATCTGGTCCTTGGAAAATTTATCCGGACGGCGAAAATCGTAGATCTTTACCTTACGCTGTTCTTTTTGCGCGGAATATTCCTGAGGTTCAACCTCACCGGTTGATATCGCATTAAGCAGAGCATCTATTTCATCTTGCGATAATATCTCTGTCATCGTTTTTTGTCCTTTTTTATAGTTGCATCAGATGATGATATTTTCCACATAGCGCCGTTTCTTTCAAGCGAAAATCTATACTCATAAGCAAAAGGCATTATTGATCCATGACGACGGATATTTACGGTTACAATCGCGGAGTTTCCTTCATCAATTATTTTTTCATTAATAATCTCATAATCAAGTACATAATCTCTTCGCGGACTGCTGAGATATGAAATAAAATCTTTCATTACGCTTCTTCTTGAAAGATCATCTGCCCCATTATAAGCTTGTGCATAATCCGGATAAACATTAATGTACTTTTCCAGATCAAGATACTTTATCATATTATTCCATCTTTTATCTTTTTCTGCTTTTATAAAAAGAGCTACTATTTCAGAAGGCTCAATATCTGTTTTCTGATTAATTTCAGCAGGAAGATCAAATCTTTCAATATGTTTGTTGAAATTCGCTATAATAGTATTTTCACTTCTGACAACTGACGCGATTTTAGCATCAGGCAGAAAAAAAGCTCTTATCTTGTATTTTTTTCCAGGAACAAGATTATAGTAATCGTTAAGATTTATTTTCCGGTGGAATTTCTCTTCAGGCGCAAGTTCAATTTCACGCGGAACAAGAGGCATGCACACCTGATCAACTGTTTTCCCGGCTAAGCGATATTTTACTTTCACCGTTTCTTCTCTGCCTTCCATTGTATAAACTACAGGTTGAAAAGTTGAATAATCAGCAGGATATACCTTAAAAAAGGCATTTTTCTCTGAAACATTCTGAACGCATATATTCACATACGCTGCATTTCCTTCTTCAAAACTCAAGGTATCGCTCAGAATATAAACTTTGAATGTTTCAGACTCAAATGAATGAGTTAATGTTGAAACGCATAGTGCCAGTATTAATATCAGTTTTTTCATAACATTTCCCGTTTAATTATCGGCAAAAACGAGATTTTCATTCATTTATTATATACGAAGGTGTATTTTCGTTGTAATCAAACCCGTTACCTCATCTTTTTTTCTTAGTATCCAGTATTGTAACACATAGTTATCCAGTTTATTAGCAAATTCCTCAATAAAGCACATTTTATTGCGAATTCTCTTATTTACAGAACCAAGCAAAAGCATAATTCCTTCGTTAAGAATTCGTGAAACCGATTTTTTCCCGAATTTCCTAAGATCAAGGCATGCTTCATAAACATCAGCTGAAACTGAATAATGAATTAAGACCATTTTGCCACCGCTCGTTTGATACTTGACCGATGTATTAAACCGGATTTTACTGCTTGAGTATTCCTGCTTAATAATCTCCTTCAATATAAATTCAACAATCTTTGAAAGTTTCACTTTCTTTGCTGCTTTAATACGATATAATAATTCAATACAATCTTCATCAATCAGTGCTGTAGTTCTAATGGTATTCATCCCTAATTCCCCCTTAGAGATAATACGTATCCATTAACACTTTTTTCGCAAATATATGCCGAAAAATCTATTTGACCTAATGAAATATCATTCTAGTCTGCACAGCATGAAAATAATTTTGACAAACGATGACGGAATTGACGCTTTAGGAATTAATTCTTTGTTTGAAACACTTTCAAAAAAACATGAAGTTTATATGATAGCCCCTGATAGACAAAGAAGCGCTTGTTCTAATGCCATTACAATTCATGACACAGTAAAACTTAAGAAAACAGATTCTCGAAAGTATTCACTTTCAGGCTTTCCTGCTGATTGTGTCAATTTCGGACTTTGTTCAGGGATTTTTCCTGAACCGGATCTCGTAATTTCAGGAATTAATCATGGACCTAACATGGGTGATGATATTTATTTCTCCGGAACTGTCGCAGGCGCGCGCGCAGGCTACATCCATTTCCGCAGCGCCATTGCCGCTTCTTTTGAATCATTTACAGATTTCAGCCAGATATCAAATGCTTCTGAATTTATTTGTGAGTTTGCAGAAGAAAAAATTCAAAAAGAAAGTTCAAATTTCTTTTTTAACATAAATTACCCTTCAATCGATAAAAGTAAAATAAAGGGAATTAAACTTACCCAATTGGGAAAACGCAAATACGTTGACCGGTATGATTTTATTTTAGAAAATTCTGAATTTAAGGAATACCGCCTGGAAGGAATTGTTGACTCAATCCATAAAGAGGGTTCTGATGTTACGGAATTATCAAAGGGTTATATTTCAATAACCCCTCTTCATCTGGACACTACCGATTATACATATTTTAAAAGGGCACAATGACTTCGGCAGAACTTTCAGAAAAAATCAATACACTTATAGATTCTTCATCCGGAAAAATCAGATCCGGAGATATTGACGGAGCTATCGGGGATCTAAAATCTGCCGAATGTCTTGATCCTGACAATGTAGTTGTGCTAAGAAACATTGCCTCGGTCTACGCAAAAGATGGTCTTTTCCGAACAGCAATAGAATATTGTGACAAAATTGAAAGACTCAATTCCGGATACATTGACATCCATCAAATTAAAAAACTTAAGGCTTTTTCTCTTGCGATGACAAACAATTATCAACCGGCCGAAAAAATAATAAATGAAGTTCTTGTTTCTTTTCCGGCAGATAGTCAATCTCTCGGCATACTTGGATATATTTATGACAAAATGAATAGGCGCAAAGAAGCTTTAGATTGTTATAAAAGAATAATTTCGAGCGACAATTCAAATGCTACAGCTCTTAACAGCATTGCTTACTTAATGACTGAATTAGGTTCAGATCTGAATGCGGCTCTAAGCTTCGCAAAAAAAGCTCTTGAAACCAACAGGGATAATCCCGCATATCTTGATACAATCGGTTATGTTTATTTGCGCCGCGGAGAAACCGAAATGGCAAAAAAATATCTTAAAGCCGCGTTTGAAAAAATGCCAGATAATGATGAAATCAAATCTCACCTGAATGAACTTTTGAAATTATAATCAATTCCAGTTTGATGCAGATTTTTAATATACAGGCGGAATGAAACCACCTGTATATTAAAAATAATTATGACTTTCCATTCTCCGGTCTGATTATTTCTTTTATTCCATATGCCATATCGATATATTCTTTTGCAGGTCTATCCCAGAAATAAACGGATTTTTCTGCGTTTTTACGCGCTTGATAAATTACTTCATCTCCCGAGTTTTTAAAGAATGCTGAAGCTCTTTCCATTGCATCATAAAAAGCAGTCGGATTAAAATCTGTAAAAAGAAATCCGTTACCCTCTATACCGTTTCCTGTTTTTCTTACAGGGAAAACCGTGTCACGCAATCCCCCGGTTGCGCGCGCAAGAACTAGAGTTCCGCATACAAATGCCTCAATCTGTGAAATACCGCCTGGTTCATTCATTGAAGGCATCAGAAATAAATCCGCGGAAAGAAGAGGCACACTTACTTCCTGAAATCCAATTGCGACACTCGCGTTTCTGCTGTAGTATTGCCCAAGCATCCAAAGACCATGTGCAATCTCCTCACCCTTTTCATCTCCGCTTGAAACTCCGCCTCCGATTATTCCCTGCCATCCCAAAGTTCTGAATATACCTTCGGACGCATTCAATAAAAGCTGAAAACCTTTCTGTTCGGTTATTCTATGTATCATCACAAACAACGGTTTTTCAAAATCTACATCAAGCCCTCTCTCAAACTGAAGCAGCATTTTATTCATGGCTCTTTCGGCAGTATACCGCTTAATCTCATCGGTAATGGAATAAACATCATTCGGAGAAAGAAGTATTTCGGGATATTTTTTTTCAATTCTGTTTTTTAAATCCTTATCGTTTTTCAGATAATCAATAAATCTCGGATAGTTTCTACCAACAAAATCTACTCCGTCAAATTTCTTCTGAATACGCGCCTTTAAATCACGTCCGACCGCATTGCTTATCCCTTTAACATTTGACAGAATTCTCTCTAGACCATCGCACTGGTATTCTATCTGTTTTGCATACGAAGGACTCACAGTAACGACCTTATCTGCAAAACGGATTCCAGAAGCCATACAGTTTATTCTGTCTGAGTGAACAGGGTCCATAAATTCGTGAGCTCTCCAGTCAGGAAGATTAAACAGACGGAAAATATCAAACCCGCTTTCATATCTAGCATATGCATCGAAGTACTGCCATCCGCCGTTATGAATAATATGAAAAAATGTCGTCTTCTGAAAATTCGGATTTGAATTATAAACATGATCGCTTCTAACAATACCGTTGAAAGGACCGATATACGCGTCATTAGTAAATGTAAAATATGGTTTTAGACCGAATGTGCATATAACCTCTGCGCAGGCTCTTGCGAATCCGACTCTATGCGTTATCTTCTCCGAACTTTTAACACCCCAATATAAGCCATCGAAAAGTTCATGGTGATCGAGCAGAAAATACTTAACACCGTCAACAACCGCAGAATGAACGCCGACCTCATAATCCGCATCAAGAATTTTAAAACGTACATTTACCCCGGTATATTTTACACCGTATTTATCAGACGCTGCTTTCATTTTTGCCGCAGATTTCGAATCTCCGTTTCGATAATAAGGAGTAATTACATAAACTTCTTCTCCGTTTGAGGATAGTTCGCGAGGAAGCTCAAATACAACATTTGCAAGACCGCCGCTCTTTGAAAACGGATCAGCTTCAGCAGACATAAACACCCATGATCCTTTGTTATTATGACTGATTATTGCCTTTCCGAGTTCAGCTAACTTTTTATCCGCACTTCCTGAAAGCTGAATAAACAGAGAATAAATCTCGTTCTTATCTTTATAATTATTTATATGCATGTGAAAAAGAATACGCTTAATTCCGAGTTCGAGATAGTGTCTTTCATTTTCCCAGAATGCCGGTATAAGATTCTCGGAAATATACTTTGAAAGAGTGACATAATCCGAACAGTTTGAAGCAAATTCATTAAACGCAAAATTTGAAGGAAATACCGAATTGCGAGAAATTGAACAAAGCCTGTAAAATGAATCTTTAAGAAAATCAATATAACATTCACCGATATTTTCTGTTTTCTCAAAGCGTAGAAATTTTGCTCTCTGCGTATAAGAGACGACAATATTAATCCGTGAAGTTTTCAGCTCCCTTCCAGTGTAGTAATTATAGTGCCCTGTAATCGGAGAATATAGAGGATCAACCACCCTGTAAAAAGCATCATCCTCAATTGGAAGATTCTGATTATCGAACTGAAGCGTCGCGCTCTGATTCGAATCGGCAAAATTAAAAGCAGCAACCCAGATATTCTTGCCGCTGATTTCGGCTTTTGCTGCAGCCGCAACCATATTGTTATTTGCCCAAATAAGATGTCCCTTTCCGCGTACGTTGCGGTGAAAAGAGTAAAGCTCTCTGTAGTATCGTTCGATTCCCCTGTTTGAATTTGATTCAAACTGATTCCAGTTTACATAAATATTATCAAGATAAACCTTCCATCCTTCGCCTTCTGCGCCGCCTTCATAATCCATGATAATATTGCTGAGAAAGCTTATGAGTCCGGCAGCGGCCTTTAAACCACGGTCGCCGAAAGTATTCATTGCGCGGCGCTCGTCATGATTTCCGAGAATACCGACAAGCTCTGTGCCCTTGCACAAAACTGAAGGATAATAATTATCGTAGATGTGATATATCTCGCGAACATCACTCTTTCCGTGAATAATATTTTCTGAAACTTTAAACAATGTCGAGTTATACGGAATTATACCTGAACGCGAAAGAAAGCGCTCATGGCCCCAAAAGCACTCAGCTATATTTATAAAAAAGTTTTTCTTTTTACGTCTCAATGCTCTTTCAACACGGAACATCATATATTGATGAACCGGAATCGCGATGGTATCACGGCACTGACTGTCGAAATATCCAGTGGTAATAAAATGCTCATCCCATCTGTCATTGACGATAATTCGTCCTTCAACCATCTCTTCGGCAGTTCTTCTTTTGCCGTACATATAAGGATAGTTGTTTTTCTTCATCATGATCGGAACAGCGTGAGCCGAATCAAAACGGATACCGTCAATATCATATTCTTCAATAAGTCTGTCAACAGACCCGGCAAGCCACTGCCAGACTTCATAACGTCTGTAATTGAAAAGTTTACCGTCATCCCAGCTTCCGTAACGCCCGTCGGTTGAAGCCCTTGCAACAAGCTGACCGTCTCCGCCGTAACAGTAAACAACATCTTCTTTTGTAACTTCATCGCTGTAGCGGTTCAAATGAGGAATGCAGTCAACAATTATCTTAATTCCAAGCTTATGAGCTTTTTTAATCAGTTCCTTAAATTCTTTGGCTCCGCCAAGTGAAGGTTCGATTTCATACAGGCTCATAGGAGAAAAAGGTGAAGGAGAAGTTGCACCAGCAGCCCAATCCTGTCGGTTTGTACCGCGCTTGAATACTCCTAGAAGATAAAGCGATGTTACGTAATAACGCTCTTTTAAATCATCAAGATGATCGGCGATATCAGAAAATCTGCCAAGCCGTATAACCTCGCCGTTTTCATTATAAACAAGCCCCGGGTGACCTTTTTCGTCCTTCCAGTAAGTTCCCGTATGTCCGTGAATATCGACAAAAATCTCAAGACAGATTTCTCCTGCGAGATCAGGAATAACATTAATTCTACCGTTTAATCCTTCGCCCTCAACCCACTCAAAAGATGATCCGTTTTTAAAAACAACACAATAATCCCTGTGCCCATAATTCTCAAATCTGAGTTTTACACTTTTATGAGATTTTGTCTGATGTCCCGAAAGCGGAAAATCTTCAAATGAAATTTCACTTTCTACAGGAAATTCGCTGTCAGAGAGATTATTATACACTCTCAGAAAATAGTTTTCTATTTTATCGGATAGATTGAATTCGAGTTCAAACTCTTCACCCGTTTTGGCATTGTAAAAATTTTCAGCAAGAGGAGCATCATATTCTTTCGGAGAAAAAATACGCTCAAGAGCTATATTCGCACGATTTCTGATTTCGTGAAGATCGTGACCGGATGCTGAAACAAGAAGACGGACAACTTCATGAAGATATTTTCTCTCTCCATGCTTTTTATATATTCTCGCGAGATGCACAAGTTCTTCAACGCCTGAAAGATTTTTCTCATAATCAAAATTCATTTCATTCATTTTTTCACGCGCGTCAAGAAGCTCCAGAATATTCCCGCGTGTCTTTTCTGTAAACGGCGGAACTACATCCGAAATTTCTGTAAGTTCACCGATTTCACGGTGCTCGGAAAAATCGATAACACTTTCGACCAGATTATGAAGAAGAAGTGCAACTTCAGGCGGATAAACATCTATATGGGCAAATCCCGTTTCAATGGCGCGTTCTTCAACCATCAGCAAAGAAACAAGCCCCTTGAACAAGGAATCATCACCGCGCTTAAGATAAGAATCAACAGCATCAAAAGTTTTTAAACCAAGGTACAATGTAGGAATTTCAAGCCAGAAAGGACCCTGACCGACATGAGTGAAAACCGTCGTTTCGCGCGAAATATGATATACAGTAGGTTTCCCGGGAAGTTCTTTAACTATTACAAAACGTCTTCCCGGAAGGGTTTTAAAATCATATGAAGCAAGTGCGCGGTGAAGAATAGATATTGCATTTGTAACACGCTCGGTAAGACGGGCATCATTTGAAAGACGGCTTCTCAAAGAGTAATCATTTTCAGCAAGTTCGTCAAAAGCTCTGTTCTTTATTGAGATAAAACTTGAAGTATAAACTTCATGATTCGCACCGGACTTCAGCGAATCTATTATTGCTGAATCCGCAAAAAAGGGATAAGCGCGTTTTTCATCAAACGCCGCGGTTATTTCCTTTTTTACATATCTCGCTTTAACAAGTTCCTCGTCCTGAATTCTGAATCTGCAAAGACCGCAGATTTCTTCACTCTTGTCGATAAGCTGTGCCACGTCGTCCTCCTTGTTATTCTGAAATCACCTCAACAAGCTGAAGATAAGGATACTTATTATACATCTCCAACGGTTTGAAAGAATATTCCAACTGCATGTTTTTGTTTATCTTATCGATGAAAAACGGTACCATTGTTCCGGGAACGACAAGAAAAACCTGTTCAGTACCCTGGCGGTCTGTCATCATAACAACCTTAAGATCATTATCTTTTGATGAGCACGACTTAATTGCGGGCGGGAGATTGAACACGCGGACAGGATATGCCTTACCGTGATAGACATCATTGTCGGCAGAATTGATTTTAAGCAATAGCTGATCATAAGGTAGATATTCGGGAGAACCGGCGTTTGCCGAAAAAGGCAAAAGAACGCAGAAAAAAGCAAGCACGAAACCCATGATTCCAGATTTATTCACAGAATTGCCCCCAACCTTCTTTTTTTAGTAATAAAGACACCATGAAATATGCCACGTCAATTACTTATTTAAAAACTGAGCCCTAAAAAATTATTGACTCTTTTTTATCCTATTATTAACTGTATAATAAGCCGTATGACTGACGCAAAAGGGGATAACCCCGGGGAAGTGCGGCTATTTTCCGCCGCGCGTCTGGGCAAAAATCCAAAATAAAGGAGAAAAGCCCATGAATGCACTCATGAAAAACGATCCTGAAGTTTTTAAACTTATCAAAGACGAAGAAACTTATCAGGGAAAAACAATCCGTCTGATCGCAAGCGAAAACTACACTTCACGTGCCGTGCTTGATGCCTGCGGCTCCGTATTTCAGAACAAATATTCCGAAGGATATCCCGGGGCGAGATTCTACCAGGGTCAAGTAAACTGCGACGCACTTGAAATTCTTGCAATTGAACGCGCCAAAAAACTTTTCGGCGCTGAACATGTAAACGTTCAGCCTTACTCGGGTTCACCGGCGAATCTTGCCGTTTATCTCGCTTTTGCTAAACCGGGAGACACCGTTCTCGGACTAAACCTGAGTCACGGCGGACATCTGACTCACGGATCAAAGGCAAGCGCTACCGGAAAATGGTTCAATGCCGTTCATTACAATCTCAATCCGGAAACTGGTCTTCTTGATTATGATGAAATAAGAAAACTCGCTCTCGAACATAAGCCTAAAATTCTCATCGCTGGTCACTCGGCATATCCGCGCCAGCTTGACTTTAAAAAATTCCGCGAAATTGCCGATGAATGCAGAGCAATTCTTCTTGTTGACATGGCGCATTTTGCCGGTCTTGTAGCCGGCGGAGCTCATCCTAGCCCGGTTCCTTATGCTGACGTGGTGACAACAACAACCCACAAAACGCTTCGCGGACCGCGCGGCGCTATAATCCTCTGCAAAGAAATTCACGCTAAAGCAATAGACAAGGCGGTATTTCCCGGTCTTCAGGGCGGCCCTCATAATGCAACAACTGCCGGAATCGCCGTTGCACTTGCAGAAGCTCTCAAACCTGAGTTTAAAGAATATGCACGCAAAACTGTTGAAAACGCTCAGGCTCTCGCGAAAGCACTGACTGCACGCGGCTTTAATCTGGTTTCGGGCGGAACAGATAATCATCTAATGCTCATCGATTTGAACAATAAGGGAATACCTGGCAAACCTTACGCCGTAGCGCTTGAAAAAGCCGGTATCATTCTCAACTATAACACTGTTCCTGGTGAAACACGCAAGGCAAGCGATCCGTCGGGAATACGTCTCGGCACTCCTTCTGTAACTAGCCGCGGTTTCGGTATCGCAGAAATGGAAAAAATTGCAGAGTGGATGGACAAGGCAGTTGGCTGCTGTGAAGACGACGCAAAACTTGCAGATATTGCAAAAGAAGTTGAAGCTCTTTGCTCGAAATTTTCCGTTCCGGGAATTGAATAAAAAAGATATTGACAAAGAATAAGATCTTTTGGTCTTCTTCTTTGTCTATCTTTCTTTATATTATTATTACTAATATCAAATGATAAAAAAATGACTTAAGTCAACAAATCTTTAATTAGTCACTTTCATTAAACTCTCTTTGATTTTTAAAAAGTATTTGCGAAGGAGATCTCTGTGTTATTCAGAATTATTTTTTTCTCTCTTGTCTTTTGTATTGCTCTCGGTTGCGGAACAGACAAAAATGATATAATCAGCTTGTATAACAGATATTCAAAATTTGAAAACAATCTCAGCGAAATGAGAGTCAAACTTAACATATCCTCTCAAGAAAATAAATCTATTTTTGACATAAAATTATCTTCCAGAAAAGTTACACTAAACAATTTGACCTTAAATTCAAAATTATCAAGTGCATCAGTTTTTGATGGAACAATTCTTCTTCATTTCGCTGACGGAAAAGAAAATTCCGTAGAGGATACAGCGTGGAACCGGATCTCATCAGGAATCCCTGACAATTTGGGAATAAATCCTTATATTGAGTTTAAATCTGACATTCAGCCTAAAATAAAAAAAATATCTGCAAACGAATTATGGGCAATTCAACTGTATGACGGCAAACAAATAATACAAAAAGTCGTTTTCGCGGATGGCAAAATAGAAAAATCATCTACTTTTTTTGAAGATACACTTTTACGTGAAACATTTTACTATGAACATTCACTACTGAGCAATAAACTCTATTTTCCCAAGAAAATTATCACTATTATCTACCCGAAAGACAAGGAGCCGCTAAAAACCGAACAAATCTATGAAGTAAATGAAATCAAATTCAAATAACACATGCTTACAAGAGATAGACAAACTATCTTTATATAAAATTTATTAAGGAGAATTTTAATGAAAAGAATTGCATCGCTTTCAGTTCTAGTTTTTGTTATACTTTTTGCAGTTGGATGCTCACAGCATGTAGGAAATTTCACTGCTATGTCTTCAGCTAATTACGAGCCTAAAAATATCGACGCCGCTCATCTTAAAAAAGCCGGAGCAGAAGGAAGAGCTTCAAGTCTTCTTATTTTTGGTATTCCTATCGGTGGTATGCCTAAAATAGATCAGGCTGTTGCTGAAACTTTGAAAAAAGAAAACGGCGATTTTCTTCAGAATTGTTCAGTATATTATTCACAGTGGAATCTAATATTCTTCGGTCAGGTTAGCTGGAAAGTAACTGGCGACGTTTACAAAACAAAATAATTTTTAAAACAATAAAGTCTAGCTTCTTGTAAGAAACAATTGAAAAGAAAGATTAAGCTTAACTTGCTCAATCTTTCTTTTCAACCAACACCCTTTTTCTATTTAGTTGAGGTTTTTCTTGCAATTTCCCGAGTAAAGTCTTCAGCTGAATCCGATATCAACTTCGACAATATCTCTGATTTTTCAATTTTTTTGTTAATCTTCAAATCGGAAAAAATATATTTAACAGAATTCTCGCACTCATAACTTTTTGAAACATTTGATATTATTTCTGCAGATTCGGTATCAACCAATTTGGCACTCAATCTAATTTTCATTTCCTGATTAGTTGAAGTGTATAGCACTCTGTCAGAGTCCGTATCTGAATAATTAACCTCATTGAGTTCTATAAATAAAACCGCATCAGCTCCGGTAATCTCACCAATTTTTTTCATGCTCTTCGGGGAAACAAGTCCTGAAGCATTGAATTCCAACTCCTCTAAAACTTTGCCGAGTCGTTTTCTTTCTACAATAATAAATTTTCCAGTCTTCTGTATAGCTGAGGAAAAATCCGGCGAAACTGAAGACAATACATTATTATACTCTGCCTCACCTGTTTGATTAGATAGATCATCAACAATAACCGATAACTTTTGATTTGATCCTGAATCCTGTTTCTGAGCAGTTTCACATCCAACCAAAGCAACAAAAATCATTAAAAACATAATTTTTCGCATAGATATTCCCTTCCTGTTTAATAAGACGCATTCCTAACGTGGAAATGTGTTTAAACTACCACATTTATCAAGTCAAGCCTTTATTTAAAATCTATTTCAATTATAATACTTTGACCACTTTATTGAAAAGTACTAAGTGTAATTTTTATGCTTTTCCACCAAAACTATCAATATATTGTGATCAATTATTTCTATATCTTCTTCTTCCTAATATTTTTATTACATTATCAATAGTTCTGGTTTCATTCAGGCATTCATCGGACAATCGAAGATAAATTGAAGCTTTAACATCTAATAATAAATCAATGTCCTTAGCTGTTGCGACAGATAACACATGACGGTTCTGAACCCATTCATATTTTTCACCCGTAATTCTTTTATCTTTAATCCAGTCTTTTGACATTTCAATAAAATCATTATAAGTAATTTTTTGATCTTCATCACTTAAAACATAATAATCATTCTTACGACTAAGAATTTCTGAAACTGTTACTTTTTTTTCGTCAATTGTCATATTTTCATATTTAGTATAATCCAGAACCGGATCCATAAATTTCTTATATATTTTTAATATCTTTTCATCTTTCGTATTTTTATAATCATTCACCAATGCATCCAGACTTTCCTGATTAATTACATTAAATAAAGCATAAATGACTTCCGATTTTATGTTATAATCATTATTATCCAATAAAGGTATCAAGTATGGAGATATTTTAGGGTCATCATATTCGTATGAAGCCCAAACATAAGAATACAAATCAGCATCTTTAGATTTTAAACCCTTGATAATAAAAGCCGAATCCGCCGGATGCCCGAATATTCCAATACCCTTAATGGCGAAATTTCTCACTTCTGCATTTTTGCTGCTCGAAAGCTCCCTGATTCTAGGTAAGGCTTCAAGATATTGCGCATTAACAAGAATGTGCATAGCCGACATAATTTCAGTATCATTCTTGGAATTTTTCAGAACATCAAATAGAGCCGGCAATCCTTTATGACCGAATGCTCCCCAGATAAATTCAACCGTCAACGGCCATGAAAAATTCATCGAGTGCTGGGGAAAATAAATACGGCCCGAATTATCCTTAAGAACAGCTTTCAGCATCGGAATTACTTTTTCATTCTGAGTACTTGCGGCATCAAAAGCTGTATAGAAAACATACCTGTAATTTGCCCGGAATGAAGTGCTGTTCCATATTTTACTTATTGCCGCAGATTCTGAAACATTTCCCATATTCCACAAAAGAACTGAAGCGTTCAACTTAAAAAAATCATCCGATTCTTTTGTTTTTTCTATAATATCTAATTCTTTTTTTATTCTTTTTAATCCCGCATCGCCGGATGACTTTATAATTTCCCATGCTTTATCAATCTCAATAGATTTATTTTTTTTATCTTCGTTAGTTAACTTGTTTTCATCTATTTTTCTTAATATTTTTATAGCCGAATCTAGATCATCATTTCCTGCTTCCTGCGGAAATATTTGAACAACCGAAAATAGTATAAACAACAAACTAATAATTATTTTCTTAATCGCGAGTTTATTCATTTCTTCTCCTTTTTTTGCTGTTTCTGAAGATTCTAGTCAGCTGTTTGTTTTATAACCAATTGCCATAAACAGAACATACATTCTCTGACATAATCTGAAACTGATAAAGTTTCTAGTCTTTATTATACAAATTGTCAACATGAAAAATACAAGTGAGCTATTAACATTTCAGACATGTTTTTAAAAGCTTGGATGTTTAATGAAAGGAAGTAATTGCTTTATAAATATTTCTTCACGCCGCTTATAATCTATTTCAGATTCAATATCCTGTTTACAGAAAATTGCAACAGTTTTACTGTAATTTGCCGGCAATAATTGCAACTCATAGCTGTAATAAAGGCGTCTATCTTCAGCAGGGGCATATTTGCCATTAATATAATATATGCATTTGATCCAGTGCTGAAAAGCAGTATTCAGATTATAATGCATTTGAGAAAATGCATTTCTTTGCTCCCATCTGTTTTTCTTGTAATCTGAAAGAAGATAATTTAT
>JAKPJF010000058.1 GCA_029554345.1 Spirochaetota bacterium
TTGTTGATGCGTTGATTCGTTTATTCGCAGAAAATCAATAAATTTTGGAATTGCCAAATTATCAAATCAACAGATCAACAAATCAACGAATAAACAATAAAAAATCAACTTTATGGTTGTAACCCGAAAAATGATAAAAAATGATATATATTTGTGGTTGTAGCCCGAAACTTATTTTAATATGATAGAAAGAGATTTTTACATAGCGCAATTGGAAAATTTTATAGACAAGCCGTTTGTAAAAATCATCACAGGTATTCGGCGAAGCGGAAAATCATCTATTTTGATCCTGTTCAAAGAGAGATTAATCGCCAAAGGGGTATCACCGAAACACATTGTATATGTTAATTTTGAAAGCTTTATTTATTCCGATCTCCGAACGGCAGAAAACCTGTATAATTATATCTCTTCCAAGTTAGAAGTCTCTAATGAAAAAAATTATCTGCTACTGGATGAAATTCAGGAAGTGGAAAATTGGGAAAAATGCGTGAATTCTTTGTTGGTCGATTTTGATGTCGATATTTATCTTACGGGTTCAAATTCTCATTTGCTATCTTCAGAATTGGCCACTTTTCTTGCCGGTCGGTATGTTGAAATACCGGTATTCACTCTTTCATTCAAGGAATATCTGCGTTTTCGTTCAAATTTTTTCAAATCAGAAGAACCAAATAAAAAAGAAGCATTTATCCGATATTTGCGTTTAGGCGGTTTCCCTGCCATTCACATCGCCGATTATAACGAGGAGAGCGCCTATAAGATTGTTTATGACATCTATTCTTCCATTATTTTGCGTGATACGGTTCAACGCTACCATATTCGCGATGTAGAGCTACTCGAAAGGGTTGTACGATATGTTTTTGATAATATTGGGAATACCTTCTCAGGGAAGAATGTAGCTGATTATTTTAAGAGTCAGCAACGTAAAATAGACATAAATACGGTGTATAATTACCTGAATGCGTTGGAAGGAGCTTATATTATTTACCGTGTACCAAGATATGATGTAAAAGGGAAAGAAATTTTAAAAACGCAGGAGAAATATTATTTGAGTGATATCTCTTTGCTTTATGCTACCATGGGTTATAAAGATCGTATGGTAGCCGGTGTGCTGGAGAATATTGTTTTCCTCGAAATCAAAAGGAGGAATTATGCTGTCTATACTGGCAAGTCCGATTCACGGGAAATAGATTTTATTGCCGAGAAACAGGGGAAAAAACTATATGTGCAAGTAGCCTATAAATTGGAAAGCAGGGAAACCGTTGATCGGGAATTTTCTCCATTACTGGATATAAGGGATCAATATCCCAAGTATGTAGTAACGATGGACGATTTTTGGAAAGAAAATGTAGAAGGCGTTCAACACGTCCACATTTCAGACTTTTTATTAATGGAATTTTAATTTTGACGCGTGACGAGTGACAAGTGACGAGTGACAAGTGACGAGTTATCTGTTAGGCGTTACGAATTGTTAAATCAACGAATAAACCAATCAATAATGAATGGAATCAACGAATAAACGTATCAACGAATCAACAGTAAAACGCATTAAAGTACTCACAGTCGTAGGAACACGCCCGGAAATCATTCGTCTTTCGCGTGTTATGGCCAAGCTGGACGAATCAGAAGCCATTGAGCACGTGACGGTGCATACGGGGCAAAACTACGATTACGAACTCAACGGAATATTTTACAACGACTTGGGGATTCGCAAGCCGGACTACTTTTTGAATGCAGCAGGAAAGAATGCGACTGAAACGGCCGGACAAATTCTTATCAATATCGATCCGGTGCTGGAAAAAGAACAACCCGACGCCTTTTTGGTCCTGGGCGATACCAACTCGTGCCTTTGCGCCATTGCAGCCAAGAAGCGGCACATTCCCATTTTTCACATGGAAGCGGGTAACAGGTGTTTCGACCAGCGTGTTCCCGAAGAAAGCAACCGCAAAATAGTGGATCATATTGCGGATATCAATCTTACTTACAGCTCTATTGCGCGGGAATACCTGTTGCGGGAAGGACTGCCAGCTGACCGGATCATCAAAACGGGCAGTCCGATGTATGAGGTGCTGATGCATTACCTGCCGAAAATTCGACAATCCCCGGTTTTGGAGCAATTGGGACTTGAAAAGGAAAAATATTTTGTCGTTTCGGCGCACCGGGAAGAAAACATCAATTCGGAAAAGAATTTCTTTCATTTGGTGGAAATTCTCAATTTGATTGCGGAATACTATGGTTTTCCCGTAATTGTTTCCACTCATCCGCGAACACGAAAAATGATCAAAGAAAAACAGGTGCGTTTTCATCCGCTGGTACAACTGATGAAGCCGTTGGGTTTTAGCGATTACAATTGGTTGCAGATAAATGCGTATGCCGTGTTGTCCGACAGCGGAACCATATCGGAAGAATCCTCCATTTTGAATTTTAGGGCATTAAACATTCGCGAAGCACACGAACGCCCCGAAGCGATGGAAGAAGCGGCAGTGATGATGGTGGGGCTGAATCCCGAACGGGTAATGCAAGGACTTATCCAGTTACAATATCAAATTACAGGCACCAATCAAATCAACGAATCAACAAATCAACGCATCAACGTATCAACACATCAACCGACAAGGAGCTTTCGCCCTGTTGCCGATTATTCCATGCCCAACGTGAGCGACAAAGTCGTCCGCATCATTATTTCGTATACCGATTATGTTAAAAGAGTTGTGTGGGGAGAATAAAAAAAGATGAACATTTTATTTTTGACCATTACTCATATTACAGACTTAAACGCCTCAGGGATCTACACGGATCTGATGCGAGAATTTAGAGATCAGGGGCACGAGGTTTATATTGTCAGTCCAATTGAAAGAAAATACAAATCACCCACTTTTTTAAAAAAAGAAGACGGCATTATCCTTTTAAAAGTAAAGACATTCAACCTGCAAAAGACCAATTTCATAGAAAAAGGAATTGGTACGTTGGCTATAGAATACCAATTCTCTTCTTCCATAAAAAAATATTTCCCCGATGTAGACTTTGATCTGGTCCTCTACTCTACCCCACCCATCACTTTCACCAAAGTGATCAGGAATATAAAAAAACGATATCAAGCCCAGTCTTACTTATTGCTGAAAGATATTTTTCCTCAGAACGCAGTAGATATCGGATTATTGAGAAAAGGTGGTTTGTTGCACCGGTTTTTTCGTAGTAAAGAAAGAAAGTTATATGAGGCTTCGGATTATATCGGTTGCATGTCGCCGGCCAATGTGGAATTTGTTTTAAAACACAACAAATCTATTTCGCCCTCGAAAGTTGAAGTTTGCCCCAACAGTGTCAAAATGAAGATGAAAAGCTCCCTTTCAGATGGAGAAAAGAAGACAATAAAAAAAAGTTATAATATTCCATCGGAAGCCACCTTATTTATATATGGAGGCAATTTGGGGAAACCGCAGGGATTGGATTTTTTGTTAAGAGTTTTGGAAAGTAATAACGGGAAAACCGACCGTTTTTTCCTGATAATAGGATCGGGGACCGAATTTACGAAGATAAAAAACCGGTTTGATGTTAATCGACCTTCCAATGCGTTGCTCTTATCTGAATTACCCAAAGAGGAATATGACAAGGTGGTGCAGACGGGTGATGTGGGACTGATTTTTTTGGATCCGCGTTTTACGATACCCAATTACCCTTCGCGATTACTATCATATTTAGAATATAAAATTCCGGTATTGATGGCTACCGATACGAATACGGATATTGGCAAAATTGCTGAAAAAAACGGTTACGGTTTTTGGGCAGAAAGTGGAAATCTTGAGGAATTCAATTCCTTGCTGGATAAATTTTGCAGTGATAAAAAGCT
>JAKPJF010000063.1 GCA_029554345.1 Spirochaetota bacterium
TAAACATTTTGTCTTAAACATGCTATTAATTCTCCGAACGTATTGATTTTATTGGCTTTTTGCAATTCCAACATAATCAACGCATTTGAGAATTAATAGCATTTTTCTTGTTTTCTTATGATTCTATGGGACAGCAGTGAAGCGGCATCTATCAGCTCTCATATTTTAGCAGATTTACTTATGGATGACCGCTAGGTTTATTAAACAGATACTCTCCCCCCCTAAATCAGTCTTTTCATCTGAACCTTTAGTCGAAGAAAAACTGTTGACACATTAAGATGTAAAATCTGAAATTTTTTGTTCTTCCATAAGTTATCTTTTAAGTTAACTTGTATCAAAGATTATCAATAAGTTTTAAAAAAATGGCAAAAACAAATAACAAGAAAACTATCTTTCTAAATACAGTCTTTGTTTTCTCCGAGACTGTTATTAATAAATTTGCCTTTTTTATTATAAACATAATTGTTTCACGATATTTAAAAGAAGTTCGATTCGGAGAGTATGCCACCGCTTTAGGTTTTGCAACTTACTTTGCAATGTTTTCCGATATTGGAATTAACACGACTCTTGTTCGCATGATAATAAAAGATCCTGAACATGAAAGAAACCATATTACAAATGCTTTTCTAATTAAAACCACACTTGCCGTCTTGAGCTATATAGCTCTTTGCGTTTCTCTCTTTTTTATTTATTATCCGACCGGTCAATTTGATATCATTTATCTGACGCTGATTTTTGGAGTTGTCAGAATCGGAAATGATTACATGAGCACGTTTTATGCAATATTTACGGCTCATGACAAGTTCAGAAGTTCAACCATAATTAACAGCTGCTTTTCAATTCTATTCCTTTTATCAACCGCGCTGGTCGTTTATTTTGCCGGAAATTACTATCACATAGCATTATCAAGAATGCTGATAGTTATAGCTTTTACAACAGGCTTCATTATATATGTAACAAAAAAATATGTGTTCAGTTTTTCTTTTATAAAATTTAAAGAATTTCTGCATTTTGCATTTTTTTTCGGATTGGGGAATGTGATTCAGAATTCATTATACCGTTTGAACGTTATGCTTGTTCCTGTTATAACAGCTCCTATATACGGCGGATTTTTCTCTAATGCCTTTATCTTTTATTCTTCTATAATTTTCGTTCCGGGTGGTCTTGGAAGAGTTCTGATTTCTTACCTCTATAAGCATAAAGAGGATAAAAATAAATATCAATTCGTTTATGATATTTATTCCAAAATACTGGTAGTACTTTCTTTCTATATTGCCATCATCACTTTTTTTTATGCTGAAGAAATAATACAACTCATCTACGGCTCAAAATTTCTTCCATCGGCTCTGCCCCTAAAAATTATAGCTTTGGCAATTCCTAGTCTCTTTATTATATCAGACTCAATTTTGACAGGCATGGATAAACAGAAAGAAAGAACCCAAATATTAATAAAAGCATTGATTGCTAATGTTATACTAAATGCTGTCCTTATTAAATTCTTTTCCATGACGGGAGCAGCTGTTGCCGTAATCGGAACTCAGGTCTTTCTCAGTTTAAGTTATACATGGTATCTGAAAAAAAATAAGATAATTGAATTCAAAAAACATTACACTAACGTCATAAAAATGATATTAATAGCCGGAGTATGCGCAGCCGTAAATTATAACTTTACTAATAAATTAAACCCTATTCTCGGCGGCATTTCCATATCAGCGGTTTACTTTATTCTAGTTATGTTTCTTGTTTTCGAGAAAAAAGACATGAAAATAATCAAAAATATAATCGGTAAGCAGTAAATAAAATATAATTATTGTTTCAATTATTGAGATTCAGCTCTGGGAATATTTCAGCTGACAATTTACGGTCAATACCCATTTCTCCCCGCCATGCTGAATACGGCCACTCAAGTTCACTCCTGTGGTTAACTGCTTTTTCCTGCATAATTTCATAAAAATTCATTCTTTCTTCATAAGAAATATACTTCCCGCACAATGAATGACCCGGATTAATCCAGTTTGGAATTATTCCAATCATTGACAGAGACCTTAACAACCATGTCCGTGATGTCTTTGTACTGTTCGGCAATATTTTATCCTTGGAAATTCTTTTCTCAAGATCATATAGAGTTTCTCCATTAGAAGCATTCTCTATATAATTAAGCAGCAATGACAATTTTTTCACATTATCAACACTCTGCTCCGGCTTATCAAGAGAAAGTATGTCTGTCAAATCGATGAGATGATCATAACTTGAACTCAATCTGCACCAGCCTATTCCCAAATCATAAATAATTTCTGACTCATTATCATGTTTCTCTAGTGTAAGACCGCAGACGGAGCATGGAATTTCTTTATTTTTGAATGCATATTTTTTAGGGTCAAACTTATAAGGAATGAACTTGTGTGCTGGCATATTTACAGCAGAATAATAACTGATTATCGGCTGAATACCTCTGCTGAAACCTTCTCCAACAGCTTTTAGAAAAAGTCTTCTCACAAGAGGTTCTAAATTTTTCGAAACGGCGAGTTTGATCATATCTGCAATAGCATCATCATGTTTGAGGTGAATAATTTTATTTATTTGAAAACCTATATCATTAATCAGCATTTTCTCTTTATCAGTTAAAGCCTCAGGCAACTCATAACTACTTATTCCGGTTTTTTGAACCCATGAATAGTTTTTGCTTGAAGAATATATTTTGCTGAGAATTCGCAGAAATTGCTTACTGTTAATCATATAAAATCTATTACTTAAGTCCATTCACAATTCTCCTGAAAAAATTATCATCTTTTGCAGATATAATTCCATCCCTCATGAAAGAAAAAAACAGCCAATTTGCCGGGCTTTATTGAAAATATTGCATTTCGAAAATCTCCCATTTCGACTGCTTTTTCAAATGTTATAATTACAGGTTCAGATAGAAAGTCATAGTAAACTCCGGAGGTTCCTTTTTCAGCAATAGCAAAAACTATATCACTGCGTTTGCAATAATTGAAATCAAGATGATCAAATATTTTCGACGACTTTCCAAATATTCTGGAAGGGCGCCGAATTAGTAAATCTTCCCATCTATCAGCTCTGCTTTTTGATATAAAACTCCCGGCAAACATTCTCAAATGAAAATCTATATCAAAAGACTCGTTCATATCTTTTCTTACTGTTATTCTATTTACTTAAACCCAAAGCCTTATCAATTCTTATCTTATTCACAGACAGAATCTCACCTGTTTCGACTCTGTACATCTTAATAAAGAGCTCATAATAGCCGTTTTTCAAATAGAGATTACTTCCAATCAGAATTTTAGCTCCCAACATCTTCCCGAGTTTTACGGCGCTTTCTTCTGAAGTTATTCCCGTATTCTGAAGCTCAATCTCTTCAAGAATCTTCTGCAGATTCTTTCTTTCAACAAGCTTAAAAGATTTATTTTCCGCGAGTGAAATATTCGCCTGTTCAGTGAAGTATTCCGCATTAGCCGCGTTTTTCTTGTCTGAAGCGATTACCGGAATAAGACTTACCGGGGTAGCAGGTTCAATCTTTATCGTCGAATAATCTAAAAGCTGGGAGACTGCCATGTCAAAAAGCTTCTTTAAAGTATCTTCGTTCTTTTCAGACTCAATCTTTTTTGCTTCGATATATTCTTCGTCCTTATCAATCGGTTTATCCGAAAGATTTGAAAGCTCCTCTTTCGCGAATTTTATAATTATAGCTTCAAGTTTATCAGTTTGAAAATTCGCGCCTGTGTGGTGACTGACGCTTCCTTCCTTTCCGCCTTCACTCTCTCCTTTTTCCCCATAAGTTAGAAAAATATATTTGCCGTAGGTGTATTGCGAAATCTGCCTGAGCACATATTCTCCGTCCAGATCAAGACCTCCGGTTCCAACCGAAAATATTTTAACGCCTTTTTTTCTGGCTTCACGAACCGCATCGACATAAGAAAACTTCTGCGCATAATCAAGATGCGGTGCCGCATCAGTAATCGCGTAAATTAGACGAATTCCGTTTTTGTTCCATTCAATCTTATTCACAGCGTCATCAAGTGCGCTCTGAAGATCTTCCGGAGTATCTCCGCCGCCGTTCGCTTCAACTTTCGCAAGCTCATTCTGAAATGCATCAAGATCTCCGGTAAGCGGAATTACTTTCGTCACATAATCATCTCCCCTGTCGCGGTAAAGAATCATTCCGAAACGGATTTCGGGTTTCGCAGACATGGATGCCAGATTGTTATTTATGATTTCAATAGTCTGCTTCAATCGGGCGATTTCCTCACCCATACTTCCGGTAGTATCCATAATAAAAAGAAGATCGAGAGGAATCAGTTTCTGTGAAACACGCTTGGTATCGAGCTTTACGTTGACGTCGCGGCTACCCTTCCTAGATATTGTAATATTTTTTTTGCTCTGAGCGTAAATCACCTCACAGTTATAAGAAGCGGCGTTATTCTGATGCTCGGACGGAAAGAAGAGAAAGCTTCCGTCAGAGTACGTTTTACCTGAAGCAATTTCTTTTGATCCGGATTTTATCTTAACAAGAGCATTCGCCACTGACTTACCTTCAGAGTCGCTCACCCGGATGATGATTCGCTCGGAAACGTCTATTGGAAAATGCTTCGCGGTTTTATACTGATCAAGAAAATTTATGAAATATCCGTATTGTTTATTGTCGTCTGAAAAAGAAGCCTTCAGTCCGGATGCAGAAGCAACTCCATTTTTTTTTACGGAAGACCCCCCGGAGGAAGAACTTTCCGGCGATGATTTTTTTAGCTCTGAAGAATAATCTTTATCAAGAGTCTTAGGTTCGGAAGGAACCATTAAACCGCTGTCCTCCGCGCCGGTTCTGCCGCCCCCATAAACCTCAAGCTCATCTGTCTTATCAGCTTTTCTTTTTCCAACATCGTCTTTTGAAGCCGGTTCATCAACCCTGTCTGGAGATTTGACGGCCGTTCCTCCGGCACATGCACATATTAATGCCGAAATAAAACATAATGCGAACACGCTTTTTCTCATATATCCTCCGGAGAAATTTTCATAACGACTATTAACATTTTATTATGACGGTTAATAATAATCAATAAGAAATATGAGATGTCATATATTGAAATCGAGAGTAAATACGGTTCCCTGCCGGCGGTCAATACGGATGTTGCCTTTCAGCTGAACAGCGAGCATATTTACAAGCCTCAAGCCGAAACCCGATGATGGGCCGGAGGACACTGTTTCCGGCATGCCAACTCCGTTGTCCTCTATGCATAAAGTAACACGGTTATTTCCCCTTGTGACTGATACTGTAATCTTACCGCTTTGCTGATCAGTGAAAGCATATTTCATTATATTTGTAATGATTTCGTTCGTGATGATTCCGATGACCTGCAGTATTTTCGCATCAATAATAAAATCGTCTATATGTTTCTCCACGGTTACTTCATAACTCTTGGGGAAATTCCTGATTATTTCGTCGATCAGAATCGGAAGGTATCCCGCAATCGACATCGAATTGAAATTTTCCGAGACATACAGTTTGTCATAGAGCAGCACCATGCTGTGAATTCTGTTCTGTGCTTCCTTGAGTGCCTCAATCGCAGACGGTTCCTTCATAGATGAAGCCTGAAGTGAAAGAAGGGCGATAAGCGTATTCATGTAATTTCTCACGCGGTGATGTGCTTCTTTTAGTATCAGTTCTTTTTCCGCAAGCAGCCCTCTAATCTCATCTTCGGCGCGTTTAAAACTTGTCACGTCATGAAAGTGATATATCCGGCCGTAATTTCTTCCGTCCGGTCCCGGAACGGGTGATGAATGTCTGTGCAGAACGGTGCCGTCAACGAGCTCAAGCTGATCAATGTTGATCTGCATTGGATTTTTCCGCTGGGTCTCAATTTCGTCGACGAACTGTTTCGGATTTTTAGTCATCGCCATAACATGAGCTACCTGACGTGAACCGTTCGGATCAGAGACCACTTCAGCAGGAATTTTCCACAGTTCAACTGTGCGGTTGTTCTGAAGTATTTTCTGACCTTTGAGATCGACAACAAGAATACCGTCAGCGGACGAATTTGCGACCGCTTCGAGAAACATCAGTCTGAGGCGCTCTGCCTTGATTGATTCATGGAGTCTGAGTGCTGCTTTCACCGACGCGGCGAGAAAACCCGTTTCCTGATTTATTGAAACCGTGCCGTACGCGTTCAGTTCCTCAGTTATCCTGATTGTTTCGTCATCAGCATGATCAGATAAAAATAGAAAAGGCATATTACCGCGGGCGATGATGACTCCCGCGGCTTCGATTGATTCCGCGCATGTATCCATAAGAACCAAATCTATTGACGGATCACTTTCGCAATAGGATAACGCCTCTTCACCGTTATGTGCAATGGTTACATGGAAATGACGGTTTTCAAAATCATTTGCGAGATTTGCCGCAATAGTTTTGTCTTTCATGACAAGCAGAAGATGGGTCCGGTCGTTGACGCTCATAGGTCGGATCCTCCTGTTTCAGACTTGAGTCCTGCGAATGAAAAGTATAAACGCAATGCCTCACTTCGCGCCTCTGCGTCTCTATAGTCACTTGTGGAAGTATTCCTAAAAATGGACATTGCTTTAAAACCTGAATCTCCATTTTTATATCGGATATCTTTACCGTGTAATCAATTCACACCGAGACCATATTTGCAGAGCGGACAGAATTCGTTCGATCTGTATTTGTAATTCATAATACACGACGGACTTATATGCGTTTTGATGTCGGAAGATCCGTCGGTATCGTTGAAGTGATGCCGCAGCTGCAGAGAATGACCGAATTCGTGCACTATAGTCGGAAACAACCGTTCCCAATCGGTGGCATATGGGCCGAACTCCAGGGGATGTGAACCATCACTGTCGATTGCAAGAAGTCTTTTTGCATCGGTGAAGTAATAGATAATAAGTGAATTCTTAGGAATTGTCGGGTTCACATGCTTCGCAAGATAGTTATCATAATGAGTGAGGGGTGCGATTTTTCCCGCATCGGCGAATTCCGAATAACTTATCGTCATTGTTTTCGTGGTTATCCTGAAACTTTTTTTGAAGGCCGCTTCAAGATCCGCTTTTGCTTTTTTTACAAGTGATTCTCCTCTTAGAATCGCGGGACCGGTATTCCCTTCAATAGGTTCAAGTTCGACAATGACGAGAGGTACGGATTTATTGTCTTTGAATATATTAAGCGCCTTGTCTGGATAAACATATCTCTGTTTTTTTCTGAATTCAAAGTATAGCTGCATACCGCCCGCCTTATAGGTGATGCCGTCGCGTTTATCATAAGGAACTACCTGATTTTTGTACATCGGCGGTTTGAATGACGAATGCTGGATGCCGACCTCGGCATCAGAGAGGGTTTTATTCTGATCGAGTATAAGACGTCCTCGTTTCGCGCTGTTGTTCGCGGCCCTCAGGTAAAACTGTTTTACTTCGGGGTTAACTTTTGTTTTATCACAGTAGGCCATGAAGGCTGCAAAATCAGGATCCTTGCTATAGTCGTAATCCTTATCCTCAAGGGCTGTGTCCCTGTATAACGTCTCCGTTTTCGGCTCCATCCGGTCAAGTGTTGTTTTAGACAGGTCTATTTTTTTATATAGGTATGTTAAGTCGAATTTGGATGAATCAAAATTGGGATTTTTCCATCCGAAATACTGCTTATCGAGATTGTAAAATGCATCCCGCAGCATCGGATTATTCGGATCCGCGAATAGTACCGTTTTAAATTTGAGATCAAACTGCAGGCGATAGCCGTTCCACAATGTATCCTTGAGTTCTTTATTCACTTCATAATTGGGATCATAATTATGTGAACTCTCCGCGGCACCTATAAATGCTGTGAATGAAATCATTAAAAAAGTAAGATATTTTTTCATGCTAATCTCCTTCTAGTATAAGTACAACATATATTATCCGGAGAATCAAGTTTTAAAATATAAGCGCCTGTCCTATCAATCAACTGTTTTGAAGAGTATTCGTTCCAATACTGGTCTTTGTGCACAATATATTAGCTGATAAATAGCTTCAGCTATGCTGTGAATCCGACGGAATTTCATTAAGGAAGAACTGCCCAGAAAAAAGAGGCATAAAGCAGAAAGTCATATTGTTTCGTCATGATGCTTCTTCTTCAAACGATCTAAGTCATATGAAATAGATAATTATACGGCGACGGTCATATTAAAAGTTATTGCAATTATTTTGTGAATGGATTTATATTTTCTCATTGATCGCAAATATAAATGAAGAGGTGTTAAAATGGGATTAATGGATGGACTGATGGGAAATGCTTCCGAAGTAAAAATGGAAGATGTTCAAAATGAGTTAAGTCAACTCCTTGCTAAAGGTGAAAAAATCGAAAAAGCATATAAGCTGATCCGTGATTTATTTGTATTTACAGATAAAAGATTACTTTTGGTAGATAAACAGGGTATCACAGGGAAAAAGGTTGAATATCATTCAATTCCTTATAAAAGTATAATTCATTTCAGTATTGAAACAGCGGGGCATTTCGATCTTGATGCTGAGCTTAAAATATGGCTTTCAGGCACCCCCATGCCAATTCAAAAGCAGTTCAATAAGAGCCTTAACATATACGAACTTCAAAGTGTACTTGCTACATATATTTTAAAGTAATAAGCCACGGGCGTTAGCCCGAGGCTTCCCTTACATCTCAATCATAAACTTCTTCACCTTAGTCTGAAAGACAAAATCAGACGCAGTGATGCTTTTTTTACTGTTGAAAAACAATTAATAAAAAGAAAGAAAGTCATTAAAAAATGGATACTCGACGGACTCTTCATTCTAAAAAATATTTTACAAGAATCCCGTATTCTCTTTCACTTTTTCTTTTCAGTATCACCCGTCCATACGGCTCAATGAAAAGTCCGCTATCAAAAAGAGGAAGAGGAATACCAAGAAACAGGTGTGCTCCTTTTCCATTATCATACTTTTTCAGAGGATAACTGTATCCGATCCCGGCATTAACGAAATAATAACCACCGATCTCACCATAAAAAATAAACGGATAATTGTCTTTTGAAGATATCACCTGTTTTAATCCGATGGATGTCCAGAGAACCGGAAGCTTCGGCCAGCTCAGTGCGGGAAGTGAAGTTGATTCATAACCCCTTATATCTGCCCAAACCGCAGTAATATCAAAAGTCCAGACAGGATGGTACTTATGAGCTCTACCCATCGCGCCGAGCGACGGTCCGAAAGTATATATATATTACCCGCAGGTATTGCGGAAGAAGTCATTAATATAAATATTAACGCAATTAGAATCCGCATATCAGTTTCTCACCAGGATATATCACATGAAATATATATGATTGCCTTCGAACGAATGATTTTACTTTTTTTCAAATGATTCCTCTCATGAATGGTCTGAATCGTATTAAATTAAAGTGTCTTTGCTTTGGTAAGTCAATTGTTTTAATTGGTTTTGCTTCTGATAAAATATATCATGTGGAGTGTCAGCTGATTAATGGTTGCAGGTTTACAGAGAATGAGACCGACTTCGCGAAATGCAATCAAAAATTTTTCGTCTTACTCATAATACACTTCATTTTCCTACCGCTTTCCTTATTGCGGAGAAACTTTATTATAAGCATTAATCAATTGAAAAATAATATGTTTTTCTGATAATTGCCCTATGAACAGAGCCATAGAGATCAGCGCCTTGTATAAACGTTATTCATCATCTGATAAAAATGCCGTGGAAAACGTTTCTTTTTCTGCGCAATACGGACAGGCTCTAGCATTGATTGGAGCCAATGGATCCGGAAAGACGACGCTCATAAGGCTTATTTCAGGAATAATCCGAGCGGATGCCGGAAGTATTGAAGTTGCAGGTCAGGATGTTTTGAAAGAAACATCATTCAAAAGAAAAATAGGAGTTCTTCTTTCGTCGGAAAATTCTCTTTATGAAAGACTCAGCGCTTATGAAAACGCGCTTTATTTTGCAAGAATATTCGGCGTAGACAGAAAACAATTTGATCTTCGTACTAAAATTTTTTCTGAAATGTTTCAAATGAACGATTTTATAAAAAAAAGATCATCTGGTTATTCCAAGGGAATGAAGCAGAAATCACTTCTCCTACGCTCGATTATCCACAATCCGGAAATAGTCCTTCTTGACGAGCCGTCCGGCGGTTTGGACATTCATTCTTCCATTGCTCTTCGGAAATTTATCAAGCAGTGCGTTTCCGAAAATAAGGCAGTTATTTTTTCTTCTCATGACATGGACGAAATCAGATCCTGTGCGGACAGAATTCTTTTTTTAAAAAATGGAAGGACAGAATATTTCGGAAGCTCTTCACGGTTTTTCAGCAAATATAAAAAAATAACGGATCTGCGGTGACAGATGTGATTTTTACAATTTTTCGAAAAGAGATGATGGATATTCTTCGTGACAGAAAAACGATTATGGCCGGTATAATTCTTCCTGTAATTTTTCTCCCGCTTTCCTTTATTCTTATAGGAAATGATATTAGCGCTGATTCGGATTTATCCCGCAAAATTAATATTTCTTTTTCTGCAAAAGCCGACGGTGTTAAAAAATTATTATCCAATAGCGGAAAATTTAATTTAGTTGAAGGCAATTGGGAAGAAAATCTTGTTTCCGGAAAAATCCATATTGCTTTAACCCATGTTCAAGAAGGCGATTTGATTCTAATTGATTCAAGAAGAACCGAATCGATTAAGGCTTCCGCCGTAGTTGCGGAATATCTTGATGCGCTTTATTCGAAGAATAATTCAAAAGCTGAAAAACGAATCGGACAGAAATTCATGTTTGGGGGAGGTGCCGAGCGTTCATTTCTTTCATCACTTTTCCCGGTTATTATTGCAGTTTTTTGTGCGGTGGCTCCGCTTTCCGCAGCTTCAGATTTGTTTGCCGGAGAGAAGGAACGTTCGACAATTGAGCCTCTTTTTGCTACTCCTGCCGGGAGATTTCAAATTTTAGCAGCTAAATATTTTGCTGTTTCTTGTATCGGAATTTTCCAGAGCTTTTCATTCATTTTAGGCCTTTTTCTTTCCTATGCCGTCTCTCCTGAAATCTTTGGCAAGAATTTCCCTTTCGGTGCTCTTGATATTTTGTTTATAATTATCTCTATTATAGTTCTGACCGCTCTTTTCGCTTCTGCAGAAGTTATCATAAGTTCGTATGCAAAATCTTCGAGAGAAGCTCAAACATTATCCATTCCTTTTTTGATGATTGTTTCTTTTTCTGCATATCATGTAATGTTTCTTGAGGTTCCGTTTGGGGCCGGAAAGGAAATATTTATTCCAGTAATTGGAAATATCTATGCCCTGAAATCCGTTTTAACAGGCATTTATTCATCAGGTGAAATATTCATATCTTTTTTTGTTAGCTGTTTTTATTCCTTTGTCTTTCTTTTCATAGCTTACATTATTTTCCGACGGGAACGTATGATTTTCAGAAGTTGAAAAATATTTGACAATAAATTGTCCGCAATTATGCTTATTTTAATTAAGAGGCTGATATGGATGTTCTTGGTATCCTTTTAATTGTTTTACTTGTGGTTGTCATAGTAAAACTTATATAAATTTTGGAGGAATTCATGATTCTTTATCTTCTTCTCATTGTTTTAGTAGTAGTTGTTATAGTAAAGCTAGTTTAGTTTCTCCTTATATTTTATCAGTCGATTTCTCATGTCCTGAAAAGGAACGTGAGAATGATGTTCCCCCTGGCACAGATTCGATCCATTATAAATTAAGTACATGACCTGTTATAAGTTAACTTAGCTTTTATTTGAAGTTAGAATCTATGTACAGCCAGCTCAGCAACCCAGTAATCAATCCGACAGTACCGCCGCTTACCCATGCGATTTTTTCAATTTTACGCGCTTCTTTCCACACATTATTCAACACCTGCTTTGAGTTATCTTGCTGCATAAACTCTCCACTGCCTGGAAAAATCAACAGGGTAATACCGAGAAAAAATGAAAAGGGAACTATCACAATCAGCGTATCAACGAACAGATTTAGGTATATATAAATAAGATAATCAATCATAGTCAAAACAACTGATATGAGTATAAGTAAAATAGAAATAAATCGACCTAGCTTCATGCTTCAACTCCGAGGCAGGTTATATATATTTTATCATCAGTTTTCGATAACTTTAACAACTTGCTGAATAAAATAGCGGTTAAATATAACAGCTTCTTTTCTGGCAAGTCAACATCTTAACGAATATTAACTGCTGTGAAGACTTGACTTTCTGCAAATGTCAGCTGAATAATAGTTGCATATTTATGTTAATTGAGGCAGAATTTCCTGAATAATAGGGAGAGTCCGTTTTAATCCATCAATATGACAAACAATGAATACACAATCGGCTATCTGACTCTCAAACTGGATGATGCGTATCTGGGTTCATTATGGGAGGGCGTACATACAGCAGCTTCCGCCGCCGGGGTTAAACTTGTTGTTTTGGCCGGTTATTGTCTTGATTCACCCAATTTTTATGATGCCGCTCATAATATCGTCTATGATCTCGTTCCAAAAATTAAACTGGATGGTCTTATAATCCCCGGAGCTGCACTCGGCAGTTACTGCGGAATCGAAGCTCTTGAAACGTATATCAGTAATATTAGCGGGGGGCTGCCGGTAGTATCAATTGCGGCAAATATAAGAAATGCTGTTACAATATGTTCCGACAATAAAAGCGGCGTTCGAGAAGCTATCAATCATCTTATTAAAGATCATGGCTGTAAAACATTCGCTTATCTAGCCGGACCACCTACAAATCCTGAAAGTAATGAACGGCTTGAGACACTTGAGCAGACACTTAAAGAGGCGGGTCTTACACTGAACCCTGAACTGCTTGAATACGGAAATTTTTACTATCCGGATGCTAAAGATGCTTCATTAAGGCTTCTTGATAAAAACATCCCTTTCGATGCATTGTTCGCAGCTAACGATGATATGGCTTTAAGTTTTATTGATGCATGCAAAGAAAGGGATATAGAAATTCCCGGCCGTATACGTGTAATAGGTCTTGATAATGGTCTAAGCGGAAAATGCAGTACGCCCCGTTTGTCTTCAATTGATACACAAGTATCCTCACAGGGAGCAGAAGCTGTTGAAATATTATTAAGTCTACTCAACAATAAAAAACCGATCGATATTGTTGTTCCTTCCACATTCGTTAAAAGGGAATCCTGCGGTTGTGCATTATCTGAATTTAAACCTGATAAAAGCCCGGAAATTCAACATAACAGATCACTGTCGCAAATTCTGCATGGCATTGCTGAATCCATTCTAAACTCCCGGGCAGAATTCTTTTATCCGAAAACAAGTAAAGATATCTTCGTTTCATTTATAAGTGATTTTACAGATGTTGTCAGCAGAGATTCTTTATCAGGTTCATCAGAATGTGTCAGGATGTTTTACAAATTTTTCATCGATTACGTAAATAAAAAAACTTACGTCCAGCTTTTACAGATACTTCTTCCTGCTTTTCAGGATGCAATCGCCGTAAAAGAACAGGACAATGTACTTGTTCAAAAAATCTGCAAATCAATTGAAGATATGAAATTATACTGCACAATTGAACTGGAGAGACTGCTTTCTGAGAAGTTCTGGTCTTTAAAAAATATCTCATATGCGCTTCAGAATTTTAATCAGAAGATTCAGCCGTCACAGACATTTGATGAATTATCCGAAGCTGTTATACAGGAACTGCCGTTTTTAAATATTAATGATTTTTTTATAGTTCAATTTGTAAATCATCCCCAGAAAAACGGATTGCACTATACTGTTAACGGATTTCATCAAAGTCTCTTGATTTCAGGAGGAGAGATTCACCGTTTTACTGAACCTTTTGACTCAATCGATTCTCTGTTTAAAAAGCTTAAAAATCCGGAATGGATCATCATGCCCATATTATGTAAAGATGAACAATTCGGTTTCATGGGAATGGGATTTAACAAGAACGCTGAACTCATAAGTGAACCGATAGCAACAACTATAGGCGGAGTTTTTAAAAACATTCAGATTATTGAAGAAAAGAGAATAGCTGAAAAACAATTGCTGCAGGCAGTTGATCAACTTGCTCAATTGTCGGTTATCGATGAACTTACCGGACTTTATAACAGACGGGGTTTTCTTGATCAGGCACAACAACTTGCAGCTGCAGCAAATAAGTCATGCAATGATGTTGTAGTTTTATACGCAGATCTTGATAATTTAAAAAAAGTCAACGACACATGGGGACATTCTGCGGGCGATGAAATGATAAAGGATGCTGCATTGATATTCAAATCGGCTTTTCGCCAAGCTGATATTGTCGGAAGAATGGGAGGAGATGAGTTTGCAATCGCCTGTAAGACTGTTTCTCCGGAAGAAATGATCTTAATTGAAAAGCGCCTTGATAACGTTATCAGCAATTTCAACAATAAGTATAACAAGAAATGGGAACTCTCTATGTCCATCGGTGCTGGTTCAATGTTTCAGACCGGTATAGTTTCTATACCAGAACTATTAGAATATTCCGACCAATTGCTTTACAACAAAAAAAGAGAAAAGAAAATGAAGCAGTAATAAAAACTTAATCTGTTCAAAGCCCTGCAGATTAAAGCTTTTTTTCTGCGAGATCTTCAAATGAATAAAGATACCAAGTATCTTGATGCTTTCTAAATATCCACAGAAAGTATTCCTTCTTCTCTTCTTTATATTTTTTGCATATGATAATTCCCTTATCTTTGCCGATATCAAAAACATTGTTTAGATAACATATTGTGCTCTGTTTTATTTCAAGTGCCAATGTTTCATCCTTTTCTGATTCAAACTCGGCCGCCTGCTTCTTCGTAAGTTTTTCAATCTCTGATCCGGGATAGCAATATTTAATAATCTCTCCGAAATTCAGTTTCTTCATATTGCCTACTATCTCTTTTGAGATATTAATGACCGTTTCATTATCATCAGGCAAGCCCTGTGCATATGTACCGGTTGCAGATAAAAGCATAGCCATAAATATTGTTATTATTAGATATTTCATTTTTCTTTCCTCAGTATAGATTTTCGACAAAATTATATTATTCTATCAGATCATATTATCAATTACTTTTCATTATCAGTTCACAGTTTACAGATTTTATCCGTTTTCAATCAGCGTATCCGGTTACATTGATGCTGTTAGCAATACTAAGAGAAATCGAATTTCTAAATTACTTGTATTTCATAAACCGGAATTTCACGGTCAGGAATATTTGACTTTAATAAATATTTGAAGCTTATTCTCTTATTGAACCGCGATGACTTCTATTTTGCCGATTCGTCCGCGGATCTCCCTTTCTCCAATTACTCTTAATTTGAATCGATCAGCATTCTCTACTGCACTGACAGTTTCCCTGCTCACTATAATCGATTCATTTTCAGACTTGCACAAACCTTCAAGCCTTGAAGCAATATTCACCGCATCAGATATGACAGTTGTATCAATCCGATGTTCGTCGCCGACGGTACCAAGCACAACCGGTCCGCGATGGATGCCGATACCGATCCGCAGTTCTTTCTCCCCTCTCTCTTGACGGGCAACATTCATAATCTCAACTCTTTTCCGCATCGAGCTGGCTGCCTCAATTGCGTTATCCGCAGCTCCGTCGAATATAGCCATTACAGCGTCGCCGATATACTTGTCTATAATGCCGCCATGAGCTTTGATGATCGGACTTATTTCCGCAAAAAAACTGTTAAGAAACCATATAGTTTCACGAGGCGTATAATGTTCCGTTATAGAAGTGAATCCGCGGATATCCATGAACATTACAGTCATAATGCCAAGAGTCTGGTCACCGTTTCGCACTTCCATGATTTCTTTTCTTCCCAGAAGCGCCAGAAATTCTTCCGGGACGAATCGGGCAAAAGATCGGTTCATTGATTCCATGCGCTGCACGGACTTGATGAAACGATGCCTGATTTCGAATCCCAGATAACCGGAGACTATACCTCCAAGGATCAGCATTGCGATACGTTCAGACTGAAAAGGCACAGACATGAGGCTTATAAAAGACTGATCAGCTGTATGAGAAACTATGTATCCCGAAA
>JAKPJF010000144.1 GCA_029554345.1 Spirochaetota bacterium
ATTTATAACGGAATGCCCAGCAGACAATTTCCGCCTGAACCGGATGGAATTGTCAAAATCGGATTCTGTGCGTATACTGGAAAAATCCCGGGACCTAACTGCAAGGAACTTTCAGGAGATATCAGCGTAAAAGGCGGCGGACCGAAAGAATGGTGTGACGGCAGTCATGGAAAAATGAAATCAATACTCGAGAAATATCTCGAGAAAGAAGGGCTTTCGGGCGGAAACAGACGCTCGGGAGCATTATCAGATTAATATCAGGAGAATGTTGATGTATAAACAGGGCGATAAACTGGTTTACCCTATGCACGGTGTCGGAATAATCGAGGCAATTGAAAAAAAAGAAGTTTTAGGACAAAAACTTGAATTTTACATAATGACCATTGTAAATAACGGCATGAAAGTAATGATTCCTGTTAAAAATGCCGATCAGGTTGGACTTCGTCCGATTATTTCAAAAAATGAAGTTAAGAAAGTTCTTACAATTATTTCTCAAGGCGAAACGGAAAGGGAAGACGACTGGAAACTTCGCTATCAGAACAACATAGATAAAATAAAAAGCGGATCAATCTATGAAGTATCAAAAGTGGCAAGAGATCTTTACCGCCGCGGAAGAGAAAAAGAACTTTCAATTATGGAAAGAAAGCTTTATGAAAATGCTTACAATCTTCTTATTCACGAAATAGCTCTCGCAAAAAGTATTGATATAGAAGAAGCAGGAAACGTTGTATCAGAAGCATTGAGCCCGAATTGAAAGGAGTTGGAATGATTAAGTTATACAGATTTCTTTTCGTATTAATAGGAATGTCTTTCGCGTATTTGTTTTTTTCTGTCTATTCGCCGTTTTATGCGGCAATAGCATCAGGAATAGGCGGTATTATTTCATTAGTATTTCTTATCATAATTGAATATGTGTCGCATTCTTTTTCAGCCCGTATTCTTTTTTCTTCTTCAGTTGGACTGCTATGCGGATTAATAGCCGGATTGGTAGTGTCTGTTTCTCTTTCAGCTGTAGAACTTCCTCTTAGCGGCAGAGTTATCGGCATTCTCAGATTTTATATAGTCTATATTTTCGGTTTTGCCTCTATGATTTTTATGGCTGTTAAGAATGAAGATTTTGCCCTTTTTGACAGAATCATTCCTTCAAAAGAAGGCGGAAGTGACGGAACTATTTCTTATAAAATTCTTGATACTTCTGTTATAATTGACGGACGAATAGCTGATATATGCGATACCGGTTTCGTTGAAGGAGTTCTTGTAATTCCAAATTTTGTTTTAAATGAACTTCAGATGATTGCAGATTCCGCTGACTCTATTAAAAGGAACAGAGGCCGTAGAGGTCTTGATATTCTTAATAAAATGCAGAAAGATCAGTCAATAAAAGTAAAAATTTCGGATATGGATTTTCCGGATATTCCTGAAGTTGACTCTAAACTTGTCAAACTGGCAAAAGTCATGAATGCAAAAGTAGTGACAAATGATTTTAATCTCAATAAAGTTGCGGAATTTCACGGTGTTCATGTTCTCAACATTAACCTGCTGGCAAATTCTCTCAAACCGGTTGTTCTTCCCGGTGAAGAAATGAAAGTCAGCCTTGTCAAAGAAGGAAAGGATCAGAATCAGGCTATAGGATACCTTGAAGACGGAACAATGGTTGTAGTTGAGAATGGACGGAAAAAAATGCATTCAGAAGTTGAAGTAACAGTTACTTCAGTCCTGCAGACGACAGCCGGAAGAATGATTTTTGGACGCATTAAAGATTAAACTTCTTTCAGTATATTCCAGCCCGAGAGAAAATTCTCTTTCGGGCTATACTCACAAACTTTTAGTTAATAAATATTTTCCAAATATCAAAGCAGATGAAATATTTCTTTCAAAATCACCTATAAGTCCTTGTTCTGCATGTTCTTTTTGCTCTAAAACTGATCAATGCTCAATCGATGACATTATGAAAGAATATTATAAGCTAATCATGGAAGCTGATGTAATAACCGTTTCATTTCCTCTTTATTTTTCTACAGTTCCCGCTCAATTGAAATTATTTATAGACCGGGCTCAGCTTTTCTGGGAAATGAAAAAGCGTAATGAATTTGTAAAAAAGAAAACCGGTATAATTATCGCTGCAGCCGGAAATAATTATAATGATATGTTTCACTGCGCCGAAAAAACAATGCGACACTTTTTTAAAACGGTTAATGCCGAGTATAATAAGGAGTATTCTGTTTTTATTTCATCAACAGATGATTATTCATCAGAAGAAAACAAATTACGTGCCGATAAACTTATCAAGAAAACTTCACTCGATTGAAAAAACATTTATATCGTCTCTTTTTTTCCATCCGGATTTTTTCCAAAAATTATTTCCGGATTCATTGTTTTTAAATACGAATATATGGCATTTCTCAATTCCTTTTATCTTAAGCGCTTCAATGGATAATGATACCAGTTTCGTGCCGATATTCATTCTCCGGTATTCATTTTCTACGGCAAGATGATAAATATAGCCTCTTCTTCCGTCTGTTCCGCATAAAACAGTTCCTACCAATTTATCTTCATCAAAAGCACCATAGCTGAGTCCATGGTTCAATTTTATAAATGATTCAAATTGCTCCAAAGTATCGGCATTTGAGAGACTCATTCCTTCAGTTTTTTTCCAGAGAAAAAATGACGAATCATAATCTGATTTAAGCAATTCTTTATATGTTATTCTCATGATAAATTATAATTGCATTTGGCTAAATAAAATTGAAACGTCAATACAAAATGAAAAAAAGCATTGACACGCAACACTTGTTGCGCAACATGTGTTGCGTATTGATTGTTGGTGCTAGGGAGAAAAAATGCCGCCAAAGCCCAAATTTTCAAAGGAAGAAATAATACAAACGGCAGTACGAATAGCGGAGGAAAAAGGATTATCAGCTATAACCGCACGAGAATTAGCAGATAGGCTTTCAGTTTCAAGCCGTCCGTTATATTCTTATTTTGAATCCGTTGATGAATTAAAAAATGAAGTTGTAAAGAGAATCATGAAGATATTCACAGATGAGTTGTATAAAAAAAGGCCGGATGCTAATCAATTTCTAAGCATAGGTCTCAATTTGATTACTTTTGTAAAAAATAATAAGGAATACTATAACATAATAAAGCATGAAGGAGCAAAGTTTGTTGATCTAAAGGAAGTTAATGCTTTTGCAGATCTTGCCGTTGAAAAAGTTTCACATTCCGCAGAGTACTCAGGATTTTCAAAAATGAAAATCAAGGATACTTATCTTAAAATGGCTATTTTCTCGCATGGATTGGCGGATTTTGTATTTAACGGGCATATAGACGGCTCAGAAGAATTTGTCCGAAGATTGCTGGAAGAAACCGGAAAAGCAATAATGAAGGATTCTAATTAAAGAGCATTTGATATTGCTTTAAACTATTTAATTGATTATATATCAGATTGCTCTTTTTATTAAAATAAATGAAACAAACAACTTGTTATTGAATCATAATTGTATCAGTTAAAAGGAGATTTTTAATGAAGACAGCATTGGTTTTAGTAGATATTCAAAAAGACTTTTTCCCGGGCGGAAAAAAAGAATTATTCGGTTCAGAAGAAGCTTCATCAAATGCATCAAAACTTCTTTCAGCCGCCAGAGAAAAAAACATGAAAGTCATTCATGTTAAACAACTATCAAAAGATTCCGGATTTTCTTTCTGTCTTCCCGATTCCGCAGGAGCCGAAATACATCCTTCAGTTGCACCGCTTGAAGGAGAAGAAATATTAGTTAAGAATTCTTCAAATGCCTTTAAAGGAACAGATTTTGATGAAATATTATATTCAAATGATATTTCTAAGCTGATATTTTGCGGAATGATGAGTCATCTGTCAATCGACTCCACCATTAGAGCAGCAAAAGATTATGGTTATGAATGTGTTCTTGCTTATGATGCTTGCGCCGCCTGTGATCTTAAATTCGGCGAAACCAGTATTCCTGCTTCAGCAGTTAACGCCTCATTTGCAGCTTCCCTGCATGAAGCCTTCGCTGAAATTTGTGAAACAGAAAAACTTCTAAACACAATTTAAGCCCCCCACTGCTCTTCCCGTCATTTATTTCGAGGGAAGAGCTTTAACCCCTAATTACAAAGTAACTGCTAATTCTTCTTTCTTATTTTTTATCATAACCGTGATTCTTTAAGTTTTATGAATCATTTTAATCATTCTATTATTTCAACATGCAAATTTTGCCTTTTAAACCTTTATTATTGATTTTCTTTTTTATTTATTATATGCTTGTCAAATAGTTCCTTTCAATTTTCAGTGACATCAAATATTTCGGAGGTGAAATCACCATGAAAAGAATTGAAGAATGGGCAAACAAACTTATTGCCAGCAAAATCGACCCGGATCTATACTCGCGGTATAATGTCAAACGCGGTCTCCGAAATTCCGACGGAAGCGGCGTTCTTGTAGGTTTAACAGGAGTTGGAGATGTTCATGGTTATATAGTCGACGAAGGTGAAGCTTCCCCGGTTGAAGGCCGTCTTCGTTATAGAGGAATAGATGTCAAAGATCTTACTGTAGGATTTCAGAATGAAAAACGTTTCGGTTTTGAAGAAACGGCTTTTTTATTGATGTTTGGTTATCTTCCCGAAAAAGATGAACTCAAAGATTTTTCAGACTCAATCGCTTCTAATAGAGAACTTCCGGAAGGATTCAAAGAAAACATGATATTCCGAGCTCCAAGCAAAGACATCATGAACAAAATTGCACGCTCTGTTCTCACATTATATTCATATGATGAAAATCCTGAAGACCGTTCCATCAAAAATGTTCTCAGACAATGCATAGAACTGATTGCCCGTTTTCCAGCTCTTGTAGCATATGGTTTTCAGGCTAAGCAGCACTACTTTGAAGGAAGCTCTCTTTATATTCATAATCAGCAGGAAAGTCTATCAACTGCTGAAAACTTCCTGAGCATAGTAAGACCTAACAAAGAGTACTCAAGCACAGAAGCAGAAATTCTTGATCTTGCTCTTGTTCTTCATGCAGAACACGGAGGAGGAAATAATTCTACTTTTACAGTTCATGTGGTCGCGTCTACAGATACTGACACTTATTCATCAATTGGAGCTGCTGTCGGATCCTTAAAAGGTCCTAAACACGGTGGAGCAAATCACTCTGTATCCATGATGATGCAGGATATAATGACGAATGTTAAGGAAGTCTCTAACGAATCCGCATTAAAAGAATACATCAGAAAGATCTTCCGCAAAGAAGCTTTCGATAGAACCGGTTTAATTTACGGAATGGGTCATGCAGTGTATTCTCTTTCCGATCCGAGAGCAATTCTTCTCAAAGCAAAAGCTAAAGAACTCGCAAAAGAGAAAGGAAGAGAAGAGGAATTTTCACTTTATGAAGAAGTTGAAAGACTAGGAAAAATAGTATTTGAGGAAGAAAAAGGATCTAAGGTCATCTGTGCAAACATTGATTTTTATTCAGGCTTTGTATATGATATGCTAGGCATTCACCCTGATCTTCATACTCCGATTTTTGCTATGGCTCGCATAGCTGGATGGGCTTCGCATTTGATAGAAGAAATTGTAAGCGGCGGCAGAATTATGAGACCTGCTTATAAATATGTTCTTCCGCCTCAAAAATATGTTCCATTAAATGAAAGATAAAAAACCGGCTATGCCGGTTTTTTTTATCCATTAATATTATTGACACTCTTTAAATTGTTTTTATGTTTTTAGAGAGGTGAAGAAATGAAAAAATATATATTAGCCTTTATAATGCTCGGAATGATGCTTAATCTTTCAGCTGAGGATAAATCCGTTGTTGACGGTAAAATTGGAACATCTCACGCCAAAGATCCCGGAAGATTCGGTCTTCAGCTTAACTTTTCTTATTATTTAGAACTAGATCCATTTTTTGCTCTCGGAATCGATCCGTCTTTTTACTGGATACGCTGGAGACAAAGACTGGACGGAATTACTACCGAATCAGGAATAGACGGATCGAAAGTTAAAGATACCGATGCTTATATGTTTCCTATTTTGGGAAGCGCTCAGATAAGACTGTTTAACCTAAAAGAAAAACTACACGGAGTTATGCCTTATTTCAACATTGGTCTTGGATATTCTCCAATGCTTCTGACTTATGAAAATTCTTCCGGCAAAAGCAAAGCAGATTTTTTCGGCGGCTTTACATGGCAGCTTGCAATAGGCGCTTCTTTTTCTCCTGCAAAAGAATCGAAAATACAATTTCTTGCTGAAACAGGCTACCGCTCTGCAAAACTAAAAAATTCTGATGATATAGAAATAGATATGTCAGGCTTCATTTTCAATGCAGGGATACGTTATCCATTCTGATTACAGAATGATTTTTACCGAATCTCTGACTTTTCTCGCCTTTTCCCGCGCTTGCTCTATCGAATCTCCGAGCGCAAGCGCAACTCCCATTCTTCTGTGTCCGTTAACCTCAGGTTTTCCGAATAATTTCAAAGAAGTATCGGGAAAAGACAATGCCGAATCAATATTTTCAAATGACACATTTTTTGAATCACCGTAAACCAATAACGCAGCCGATGCGGCAGGTCCGTATTGTCGTATATTAGGGATTGGCAAACCTAATACAGCCCGAAGATGAAGCTCAAACTCTGACATGTTTTGAGAAATCATTGTAACCATTCCTGTATCATGAGGACGAGGAGACACCTCGCTGAAATAAACATCATTTCCTTTAATAAATAATTCTACTCCGAAAATTCCAAAACCCCCGATTTCATCAGTTATGGCTCTAGCAATAGTTTTTGATTTTTCAAAAAGCTCTTTGTCCATCGGCTGAGGCTGCCATGATTCACGGTAATCGCCTTCAGACTGAACATGCCCAATTGGATCGAGAAATGAAGTTCCGTCTTTATGGCGGACTGTTAAAAGAGTTATTTCATAATCAAAATTAACAAACGCTTCAACGATTACCTTGCCGGCGCCGGATCGGCTTCCGGATTGAGAATAATCCCAGGCTTTTTGCATATCGTCTTCAGTCTTAATTACACTTTGACCTTTTCCTGATGAACTCATTATGGGCTTAACAACACATGGGATACCTATTTCTTTAACTGAGCTTTTAAAATCGGAATAATTATCAGCAAAACGATAAGGAGAAGTTTTAAGATTAAGTTTTTCTGCGGCAAGACATCTAATCCCTTCTCTATTCATAGTCAGCTTTGCGGCATTCGCATTTGGAATAACGCGAAAACCTTCTTTCTCAAGTTCAACAAGTGCATCTGTGGCAATTGCTTCAATTTCCGGTACAATAAAATCAGGTTTTATTTCATAAACTGTTTCTTTAAGGGCTTTTTCATCAAGCATATTGAAAACTCTGAAATCATTTGCAATTTGCATCGCAGGAGCTTTTTCGTATCTGTCGCAGGCTATCACATAAATTCCAAGACGCATGGCTTCAATTACAACTTCTTTACCGAGTTCCCCTGAACCCAGAAGAAGCATTTTTGTTGAACTTTTTCCAAAAGGCGAACCCAATCGAACCATAAATCCTCCGTCTTTAATCAAATCCAAATTCATTTCAGAGAACTGTCAAGAAATCAATACCGAAATAAACTAAAATCTGCCGATAATTTAGAGAAGGTATTTTTATGGAAATTTCGTTTGATAAAGTAAAAGAGCAGATTGAAAAAGAAACTGCTTTTCTAGTTGAACACAAGGCAGCTTATCCGCCTAAAATTTCCTTCGAAAAAGGAGGAACGATTGTATCATTTTCCGTTCCTTCTTTAAGTGAATCAAAGATTTTATCAGTTATAAGTCTTATGAAAACTCATCTTGAGAATATAAGAATTCATTCTTTTGGTGATGGCTATTATGCTTTTCAGGCAATGAACAAAAACATGTTCACTACAGAAAACATGCTGGATAATTATAAAATTGAAATTTCAGGTCTTTCCGCTTTCAAGATTGAAGTAAATAGAAAAGGAAATTTGTCGCAAGAAGAAATAAATCTAACAATTGAAATATACCGCTTATTTTTCGCTTCTGCTCTTGATGCAGATCCTTCAGTTCTTCTCAGCAGACTTGGAGCTTCAGTATATAAAGACAATCAGGAAATCGGATGGAATTACATTGCAGGTTATGAAGAAGTTAAAAAAACCATTCGTGAATCAATTATTATGCCTCTTAAAAATCCCGATGTATATGACTCTATTTCAAAATTAACGCGCCGAACATTTGAGTCAAACAGACCAAAGGCTATACTTTTCGAAGGTCCTCCGGGAGTCGGAAAAACAACTATAGCCCGAGTCATAGCAGGAGATGTCAGAATTCCTCTGGTCTATCTTCCGGTTGAATCAATAATGTCAAAATGGTACGGACAAAGTTCTCAGAACCTTTCCAAAATATTTGATTTATGCGAAGAGCTTGGCAGCTGTATTCTTTTTCTTGATGAAATAGACTCTCTAGCCGGAAGCCGCGATCAGAATATGTTTGAAGCAACCAGACGGATTTTATCAGTGCTTTTAAGAAAACTAGACGGAATTGAATCAGCATCAAACACAATCACGATCGGAGCAACAAACCGAAAACACGATCTTGACTCAGCACTAATCAGCAGATTTGATCAATCTGTTTATTTCCCTCTTCCGAATTCAAAGGAACGTTCAGCAATTTTTGCTAATTATGCAGTTCATTTGAATGAAGAAGAACTGCATCTGCTGGGAGATAAAAGCGAAGGACTTTCAGGCAGAAATATTAAAGATGTTTGTGAACATGCAGAAAGAAGATGGGCGAGAAAACTAATTATTAAAAATGAAGAGATTTCACCGCCCCCGGTAGAATATTACAAGCATGCAGTAAACATGAGAAATGCTTCTGATGAATAATTATTTTCTGATAATTTGTTTAACTTCCATACGTACACTTACAGGCAAAGGGTACTCTTCGACATAGCCGCTTCTTAATACAAACTGAATTTCTCCTTTTACCGGAAGAGCTTTTTTAAGATGTAATTTAAACTCATTCTCTTCAATCGGCTGAGTCATGGGATGCAATGCTATATTTTTTTCAATTCCTGCAATTCCTATTTTTAAAAAATCAGCTCCCGCAGTCATTAAATGTGACGGAGTTTCTTTCTCTGTTGCAATAATTATCCATGTGCCATATGAAGACAGCTGTTCTTTTACTGCCTTCATAGAAGATTCCCTGAAAGATTCAGTAAGCGCATCTTCTCTTGAATAGAAATTTCTAACGACAAAATTGGCAATTCCTCCGATCTCCATTCCAGAGGGAGTAAGACCGTCTCTTTTAGTTCTAATTTCTTCATCCGACCAGCGGATCCAATCAGCCAATTCTTTTACAGCATCTTCTCTCTTTGTCTGAACCATATTTGATTCAAAAACAGCCTTCTCTATCAATTTACCTTCTTCACTTTCTCTGTCGAAGTAATAAACTTTTGATACAACATCAGATTTAAGTTTTTCTTTGTCTTCCGCACTTAACGGCTTTGACAAATGTCCCTTTCTGACAATTCTTCTCTTTTCAAGAAGAATTGATTTTTTGCCTTCAACTTTCCCCTGAGTAAAAACTATTTCCGCTATAACATCATCAAAATTATTTTTTGCTACAGTTGTAATCTTTGCATGCAATCCGTACTTTTCAGAAGCAATTTTTACCGCCTCGCAAAAAGCACCTAGCGAAATAATCAGCTCCCTGTTTCCCGGATCAACAGCTCCAAGAGCTCTATTCTTATCCCATCCTATAATCCATTTATCTTCAGATATTATTCTTACTGTCCACGGTTGGGTATTGTGACCGCTCGGAGAAAGAGAAGCAAGAGATAATATCTTATCTGAAACACTGCCTTCTGCACTGTCTTTAAAATCCCCTCTTGTCAGGCCTCCGCATGAACATAGAAGTAAAACCATCATCAAAATACTTGAAAATACCGCTTTATTTGTCTTCATATCATTCCTCATTTATAATTAAATGAATTTCAACTTTTCAGTCAATAACGAAAATGATTATATAAATGCAGGTTTCATCATTCACCAAAAAAGAGTTTCCAGAAAGGATCTTCTTCAGGACAAATAAGTTCAGTATCAAGTTTTCTTTGTCTGACAGTATTTTTTTTGATTGATGAATCAAACCTTCCCAATATCCAGCTTTCTATACCATTTGCTTTCAGTAATTCCATGACTTTTTTTTCTTTACCCGGTTTTACTGCGGCGAGAAGAGTCCCTTCACTGATGGCTTCCCATGGATTAAAATTAAGCTCTTTTGAAATCGAATAAATATCATCAGGAATATCTACTCTGTCAAAATCTGCAAAAACCGGAATACCTGAAGAACGGTACATTTCCCAAAGTCCTCCTATTACACCTCCTTCAGTCGCATCATGCATCGCATTGACTTCACCTGTTTCAAAAGCCAGAAGTGCATCTTTCACGACAGTTATCTCATTTGATCGTCCGATAAGATTTTTTATATTTTCATCTGATATTCTTCCTTTTAGTTTAGCCTGTTTTAATATCGCAAGGAGTGCGGAAGCTTCAATGGATGGTCCTTTTGTCATAAGAATGCTGTCTCCGTCTCTTGCTCCGCCGGGAGAAATCCATTTATCCGAATCTGCAAAACCCCATACACTTACACCTCCGACAGTAGGAACTGTTACTGCTCCATACCATCCTGTATGCCCGCCTACGATTGTTATTCCGAGTTCTTCAGCTGTTTTTGAAATTGATTTAATTATTGTTTTCGTATCCTCTTCAGAAAACGATGGAGGAAGAAGAAGAGTGTATGTCATAAACTGAGGTTTGATTCCGGTAACGGCTACGTCGCTTGCCCCTATGTGAACAGTAAACCAGCCGAACGTTTCAAGAGGAAGACCTGGCGCCGGAAATATCGGGTCTTCGGCTATGGCCATTACCCTTCCGTCAGAAAGTTTTAAAACGGCAGCATCAAGACCTGCTCCAGGACCTACGATAACATCATTCGAACATTTACCGAAGGAATTTCCGATAAGATTTTCCATTTTATCAGGTGACAGTTTTCCAATTCGATTTTTATTCATGGCTGATATGGTCTCCAAGAATTTTTCTTACATCGTTAACTTTTCCTTCAAGCCTTCCTTCAGCTCCTTTTCTATCATCAATGGTTATATGAGTTAAAACTCTAGGTGCCTCTTTTAATATTTCATTGTGGCATTTCATTATTACAGAAAGAACTTCTTCCTGTTTTCCTTCGACTGTAGTCTGCATAGCTCCTAGTTTATAAGGAAGCCCGGATTTATCGATGATAGAAACTGCTTTGGCAACCAGTTCCTTTAATTCTTCGCCCTCACCGATTGGAATGACAGAAAATGATGCTAACATAAAAAACTCCGCCGTAAATATTTCCGGCGGAGATGAATGAACAATCGTAATGACCGTCTCCCTTCGGCAGAATTACCTGCAGCAGGTTCATCGGGTATAATCTCAGACTTTCGCCACCCCGTCGGATGATATCTTTCTTTCTGAAAAGATAAATGAAGTCAAGCGAAAAGCTTCATAAAAATCATGAGTTGATAAAAGAAAAAATATCCTTCTTCCATCTAGCAGGATTACTTAAAAAAATGGTTTCGTGTTCTGCATCATCATATTCCAAGAGTATTTTTTTTGAAGGAATATTTTCATAGATGAGTTTCATTTCATCCTGACCAACCCTGTTGTCGAGTTTTCCATGAAGAAGCAAAACTTTTGATTTCATGTTAACAGCATAATCAGACGGATTGTGAGAAAAACCCCAGAACCCGTGCTGAACACCTCCCCAGAAAACAATCATACCGGCAATAGGAAACTGAGGAACACCAAGAAGATTAAATCTATTGCACACAGTTCGATAAAGTGTACTGAATGGGCATTCAAGAATCACAGAGGAAGGAGATATTGAGTAATCACTGACTGCCTTCATAATTGCAGCTGCACCCATCGAAAAACCGAAAAGAATGATGTTTTTCTCTTTCTTAGCAACATAATCATAACATCTTTTTACCTGTTCTGATTCATCATAACCAATAGTAGTTTTATCGCCTTCAGATCCGCCTGCTCCCATAAAATCAACCAACAAAAATGAAAAACCTTCAGAAGCAAAAGCTTCAGCTCGATCAAGCATATTTGATTTCTTTCCGCCGTATCCGTGAAAAATAATAACTGTTCCTTTAGACTTCTTATGATTGAACTCCCAACATTCAATTTTAGGATTATTTCCAATAATTATTGTTTTATAATCATAAGAAGGAAACTTATTATTTTTAGTCCTCGGTTTCTTCATTCCAAAAACAAGTGTCTGAAGTTTATCTTTCATACTTAACGAAGCAATATCAAGAGGAACATCTTTTTCTTCACCCTCATAATGGGTGAAACCATATGACTGCATAAATGCAATCACATTCATAAATAAAAAAACAATGAAGATAATAATCAGCATTTTTCTTAATCTTTTCATTTTACTCTCCACAACAGACAATTAATTCTTTTCAGAATTAATTAGGTCAACATAATAAAAAAACCGAAGATGGTATCTTCGGTTTTTTTATTTAACATCTGATTTTATAAATCAGTTAATTTTAATACATCCGTTTTTAATTTCAATATTGGCTCCGTCTTTTACTGTAACGTTTCCGCATGATGTTTCGATAACGCATGTATTATCTCCTCCCTGTATAGTTACAGTAGAAGTTCTGCTGCTGCCGAATTCAACAGTCTTAGAAGATCCGGAAATCTTCACTTTCATAACATGTGTGTTTGAATCCTTATTGTAGTATCTGATTGTTACCGCTGCATCAAGAAAAGCGGCCGAAAACAATAGAGCTGAACACAATAAAATGATTTTTTTCTTCATAGTTTATTTGCGGTTTTTATTTCCATACTCTCCTTTTTGTATGATAGATTATTTATTAAACATTACGGGAAAAAAAGTCAATTCCAAAATATAACGGAAAATAATCCATAAATACTAAATAAAAGAATTTTTTATTGTTGAGTAATTACGTAAATATTATTTTGATGATCAATATTTCAGCAAGGTTCACCATGAAAAAATATTGCCGAATGGCTCTTCTCTGTTTCATTTCAATTTTCATTTTTACAGGCAGTAGTTTTATTTTAAATTATCAGCATCTAAATGATTTATTTGATGATAAAATAAAAGTTTTCTATTTCTTATCAGTTTTATTTTTAAATATTCTTTCTATGTTTTTTGTTCCTTTTCAGGGGACTATTTCCGATAAAGGATTAAAAAATATAAACTCCCACAAGTTGTCTTTATTCTTACTTCAGTTTTTACCCGTCTCAATTATTATCACTTCGTCTATATTTGAAAAATACAATCAATTTGTTTTATCAAATTCATTTATTCCGGGATTGATCGGAAACATTATTTTTTTAATCGGCTTTTTCACAATGAACTATTCCGCATATATCCTTGGCAAACAATTTAATGTAAACGTGACTATAATCAAAGATCATCAACTGATTATAAAAGGTCCTTACTCTTTAATACGTCATCCGCGTTACCTAGGAATACTATTGACTTTTACAGGAATACCTCTCATTTTTAACACTTATCTGCCGCTTATTTTCTCTATTTTGATTCTAATTGTTTTATTGTGGAGAATACGTGATGAGGAAATTCTTTTGGAGCAGACGTTTAAAGAACAATGGATATTATATAAAAATAATTCAAAAAAGTTAATTCCGTTCATTTGGTGATAAAGGGGGTATATATGATAAGACGATGCAGTGATAAAGATTTCAATGATATTTACGAAATAATCAACGATGCAGCTTCCGCCTATAAAGGAATTATTCCGGAAGACAGATGGCATGAACCATATATGAGCGAATCAGAACTTCGTGATCAGATTTCTAACGGAGTTGATTTTTCATGCTATACTTCTGATAATAAGATTATAGGTGTAATGGGGATTCAGGATAAAGGAGAAGTTCAGCTTATCCGCCACGCGTATGTCCGGACATCTAAACGCAATATGGGCATCGGCGGATTTCTTCTGAAACATCTGATATCTTCTTCTGAAAAGCCTGTGCTCATAGGAACGTGGAAGGATGCGGTTTGGGCAATAGGTTTCTATCAGAAAAACGGATTTTCTCTTGTTGATGACAGAAGGAAGAATCTTCTTCTTAAGAAATTCTGGGGTGTACCTGAAAGACAAATAGAAACTTCAGTCGTTCTCACCGATGGAAAATTCGATCTGAGCTTATTATGAAGCTTGACCGTCTTTTATCTATTGTTGTAATTTTACTGAATAAAGACAGAGTCAGCGCAAAAGAACTCGCATCAAGATTCGAAGTAACCACAAGAACTATTTATCGTGATATCGATTCAATAAACATGGCCGGCATTCCCATAATTTCATATCCCGGAAATGATGGAGGTTTCGGAATAATGGAAAACTTCCGGCTTGAGCGCCACCTATTCACGGAAGACGACATCATCGAAGTTCTTTCAGCATTGAAAGGAATATCCGGAATCATTCAAAGCGAAAGAATCAGAAGTGCAGCCGATAAATTCAGTAACATGATAGAAAGCAAAAGAAAACCTGATTTTGACGATGATGGAATCATAATAGACATTAATCCCTGGGGTTCAGAATTAAGTATAGATATTGATTTCCGAAGTATTTACTCAGCTATACTTTCTAAAAAACGAATATCGTTCAGTTATACAGATTATAATGGAAATTGTTCATCCAGAACAGTTGAGCCGATTAGTCTGGTTTTCAAAGCTTATTCATGGTATCTATATTCATATTGTACCGATAAGAATGATTATAGAATTTTCCGTCTTTCCAGAATTTCCGGAATAAAAGTATCAGACGAATGCTTCTGCCGAAAACAAAAAAAATATCAGTCAGATTATATAATTAAACCGGATACTGATATTACGATAAGTTTCAAAAATTCTTTTGAAACTCAGATCGCTGAATTTTTCTCACAAAGCCGGATCAAGCAGTCCTCCGAATTTTCTGAAGTCACATTTAAAGCACAAAACGAAGAATGGCTTTATAAAATTTTACTCAGCATGGGAAAAGACATAGAAATAGTTTCTCCGAAATCAGTTAGAGAAGGTTTCAAAAATTACTTAAAAGATATATTCTATAAATATTCTTCTACTTTGTGATCACTTCAAGAGCACTGTCGATAAAACTCTTAAAAGAAACAGGCATATATATACCTAAAATAATTACTGCTGAAACAAATATAATCTGAGGAATATAATTTCTCAATGGGAAACGCGTCTTGTCAATATTCAATGGCGCTTCACCGACACATATTTTAAGAAGACCAAATGCAGCACCGTAAACGACAGCTGCAAGCAACACAAAGAGAAGTATAATAAGACCATATGATTCCTTTTGCACAAGCTCCTTAAAAAGAAGAATCTCGCTGACAAACAATAATCCCGGAGGTGAAGCGATGATACAGAAAAAAGAAACAATCCAGATAATTGCGGACATCCTGTCTGTTGAAATCAATCCGCTTACATTGAAAATTTCTTTACTGTGATACCTTCTATATATATTTCCGGTGGTTAGAAATAATGAAGCCTTTGTTAGCGAATGACCAAGAGCATGTATAAGAGCCGCAAATAAAGCGCCTCCCCCGGCATATAAACAAAGTGATAGAATACCCATATTTTCAATAGAAGAATAAGCAAGTAATCTCTTATAGTTTTTTGTTTTTTGAACAAAAACAGCTGCTGTCAAAACTGAGAGAACTCCCATGACAAGAAGAAGTGTCGATGAAAAAGAACGTATTCCTGCAAGTTCGGTAATTCTTGTAAGTTTCATTATAGCTAGAAATGCCCCATTCAACAAAGCACCTGAAAGCATTGCAGACACTGGCCATACAGCTTCAGAATGGGCATCCGGAAGCCATGAATGAACAGGAGCCAGTCCCATCTTAGTTCCGAATCCTATCAAAGCAAAAGTATATCCGAACTTAAGCCATGTCTTATTCATCAATGGAGCATTATGATTCATCTCATAGAAAAAAAGATCAACTGAATGAGTTGATGCGGCCGAAAGAAAAATTATCCCTATAAAAGCAAAGGCTACACCGATTGAGCAAATAAATATATATTTCCAAGCCGCTTCAATCGAAGAATGCTTCTTCTCAAAATAAATAAGCATCGCACCTGAAAGAGTTGTTGCTTCAATAAAAACCCACATCAAACCAAGATGTTTGCTCATAAGAAGAGCATTAACGGCAAAAACAAAAACAAGAAGATTGAATGTATAAAATGAAGAGTCCCGCTTATTTCTTTCTTTGAGAGCGTCAATGCTGTGAAAAGAACTCCCAATAAAAAGAAAACCGGTGATGATTAAAAATAATCCGCTTAAATTATCAACTGCAAAATACTTTTCAGTTCCGTGATACAGAAAATTAAATTTACTGAAAACAAGAAAGAAAATAATGACCGTTTGAACTATCGACCATACGGGCAAAACATATACAGAGAAACCCTTATTACGTAAAACAATCGACATTAATGCCAGCAAAAGCGGAAAATAAATAAGTAATTCGTACATACTAATCCTTCAATCTTGAAATATCATCAATATCGTGCTGATCAAAATTTGTTTTAATTCTGTTAATAAAAATACCAGCCAGAAACACACCGATAAAAATATCCATGGATACCCCTAAATTAACTATAAAAGGCATTTCTTTTGCTGCAGAAAGAGACAGCAGAAATATTCCGTTTTCAAGAATCATGTATCCCATAATATGAGTTATCAATTTCTTTCTAGTCGCGATTATAAAAAATCCTGTAAGCATTGCAGAAATAGAAATTCCGAAGTAAAGAGGTTCAAGAACGGCATTTGATGAAGCAGAAAGATAAGCAGTCAAAAAACCGAGAGTTAAAATTGCCGTTACAATAAAAAGTGAAGTGAAACCTGAAAAATATGACTCAACATCGCTTTTTATCTGATTCTTTCTTATTGTCTTTAGCAAAAATAAAGGTATCATAATTGATTTAAAAAGAATTGTTTCAACACCTATTATTATAATAGAGGTAAAAGAAATGTCATGGGCGTTTCCTGCCGCCACCATAAAAAGCAGAATTCCCTGAAGCATGAGCATTTTAATATAAGATTCCAAACGGGCGGTAGTTGAAATGTAAAGGAGACTTACGCCTATTAAAACAGCGGCTATCGCGCTCATATTACACCTCTGAAAATTTTTAAAAAGGAAATCGCCATAACGAAAATGGCAACCGAAACCATTGTAAAAACAAAACGCGGAACATGACTCATCTTCACCCTCGCGAAAACTGATTCAATCACTCCTACAATCAGAGCTGTTCCAGCGATAATTGCAAAGAACAGGAGTATATATCTGTATCCTACCGTCTCCTGAGGAATCAATACCGAAGCAATGATTGAACTTATAACACACATCTTAAGGCCGGAAGTATAGTTTATTAGAGCCAGCGACATACCGGAATTATCAAGAACCATCACCTCATGGATCATTGTCAGCTCAAGATGTGTCTTTGGATCATCAAGCGGAATTCTTGAACCTTCTGAAAGAAGCATAATGAAAAGAGCGACTATTATCGGCGCACCGGTAATGAAACTCCAACCGGTCGAACCTTGAATGACAAAAAGAATCTGCTGAAATGAAAGAAACCCTGTTGCATAAACTATAGTTGTCAATAGCATCATATATGCGGGTTCTACAAACGAAGTAAATGATGCCTCACGTGCTGCTCCCATACCCTCGAAACTGCTTGCTGTATCCATCGCTCCGGCTATTGAAACAAACTTCGATAGACTCAGAAGATAAGCGAAGAAAATATAATCTCCATCAAAGCTGATTATTGAAATTCCGTAAGGTCCAGGAACAACCAGAGCGGCAAAAATAACCGCAACGAATGAAGCAACAGGAGCAAAGAAAAATATATAAGTTGTTTTTGAACTTATAACTTCAGTTTTTCTTATAAGCTTAACAAAATCATAAAACGGCTGAAAAACCGGAGCTCCTTTTCTGCCGCACCAGATATTTTTTAGCTTATTTATGAGACCGATATAAATGAAAGGAAAAATGATAATGTAAATTCCAAACACGGCATATTTTAAAATAATTTCTTTCATTTCAGGCTCCCGCGATAATCCAGATTACTGCAGCTAGTGCAAATATTAATCCGTATAGAATATATATCTGAGTGTTTCCTCTCTGAATGTTTGAAAAAACAGAAAGGGCATGCCGGAAGTATTTCATAAGAGGATAATATATTTTACTTTCAAAAATATCAAAAAAACGCGCGGCAAAAAAAGCTTCCCGCGGGAATATTCCGGATACAGATGCTTTTTTGTCTTTCTGCTGAATAATTCCTGAAATGGATGATGAAAAATTTTCTGAGAAACCGAAACCTGTATATTGAATACGGCTTGAAGGTTTATCATATCCGCATCCCCATGTATCGGAAATTTTTATCTTATTTCTTGAAATCAAATATCTAATCAAACACATCAAAAGAATAGCTGAAGAAAGAAGAATCGAAACAAATGAAAGATTTTTAAACAGTTGAGAAATATATCCAAAAGAGGCATAAAAATCCATTCCGAAAATATCAAGTAAAGGCCTTGAAACAAGTTTCACAAGAAATTGCGGGAAAATACCGCTTACAAATGAAATCAGTGATAATGTAATAAGCGGTAAATAAGACGATACGGATTCTTTTTCAAATTTATGCTGGGATCTTTTTTCTCCCAAAAAAATAACACTGAAAGCTTTAGCAAATGTTATCAAAGCTATCGCTCCGCTCAAAGCAAGAAGAGAAACGGCTAGAACGCTGAATGCGACATTGCCGGCAGATGGATTCTTTACAATCGCTTTTAGTAATCCAATGTAAATTGAAAATTCTCCTGCGAATCCGGCAAAAAGCGGAATTCCGCAGATTGATAGTGATGCAATTAAAAATGCAGTTCCGGCAACAGGAGCATATTTCATTACTCCGCCGAGTTTTTCAACATCGCGCGTGCCGGTTATATTCTCAACAACTTCAGCTGAATAAAAAAGAAGCGGTTTAAATATTGAATGATTCAGAGCATGTATCAGCGCACCCGCAAAAGAAAAAATACCGGCAGTAGTATATCCGTAATGAAATGAAATTATTCCCGATCCTATTCCTATTCCTATTATTCCCATATTCTCTATGCTTGAATAAGCTAAAAGACGCTTTATATCACGTTGAACAAATGCGAAAATTATTCCGTAAAAAGTGGTCGCAAGAGAAACTCCCAAGACAGCATAACCGCACCACAATGGAATATCCCCGAACGAAATGAAAGTTCTCATTATTCCGTAAATGCCGAGCTTCATCATAAATCCCGAAAAAGCAGCGGAAACATGGGCGGGCATTTCAGGATATAGATGAGGAGCCCAGGGATGAAAAGGAACAAATTCAGCCTTAAAAGCAAATCCGCAAAAAAGAAGAATAAACATGATTCCTTTAAACTGATGAGGAGCCGATAAAATAAAAGAGGAAGTATCAGCGGATATATACAGAAATGCTCCAAGAAGAAGAAACATTCCTATATGCATAGCAGCAAGATAGTTTATTTTAAAAGGAAAATCTTCAATCTGGGAATGATTCAGCATAATCAAAGCAAACGACGAAAGAGTCATTATTTCCCAAAGAGAAATAAAAATAATGCTGTGCGAAACGGTAACGGCCAAAATCATAGCCGAGTAAAATATGGACAAAAAGAAAAAATCAAACCTGCTTGAATGTTTTTTTTTCACTGAGTTCGTGAAAGCAGAATATGAATTAAAAATAAATCCGCAGGAAAGGATCAAAATAAAAAATGAAGACAAAGAATCTATTTTAAATATAACTTCCTTGAAAGGAAATGAAAAAATAACTGAAATACTTTCTCCCGTTAAAGAAGAAAAAAGAAGATAATTAATTGATGATAAAAGTATTATAAAAGATCCCGCAATGATCAAAAGGAATGAAACAATTTTTGAAATCTTTTTCGGAAGAATTACCGACAATAATCCGCCTGCCGAAAAAAGAACAACCGATAAAAATATCTTATTCATACTTTTTCCCCATAAACCTGATTAATGCATTAATAAATGTAAGTGGATGCGGAGGACATCCGGGAATATAAAGATCAACTTTGTGCTTATTAAAAAAACTTCTGTCTATATCCTTGCTTTCTGCGAATAATCCTCCGCTGATAGCACAAGTTCCCATAGCAATAATAATTTTTGGTTCAGGCACGGCAGAAAACGTTTCTTCAAGAGCATAACTCATATTTGCTGAAACCGGACCGGTTATTACCACTCCATCCGCATGACGCGGAGAGGCAGTCACTTCAATTCCGTAACGGCCCATGTCAAAGTTTACATTTCCGCAGGCATTAAGTTCCATTTCACAGGCATTACACCCTCCTGCCGAAACAGAACGGAGCTTTAATGACCGGCCGAAAAGTCTTTTTATTTCATTTCTCGCATTAATTGAATTTGAAAAAAAAGATTCAAAATTATCGCCTTTCTTAATTATTAATTTATCTCTTAAGTCTGTTCCGGTTTTATGTTTATTCGAAAATTTAATTTTACTTTCTTTTTCTGCACACGCTCCGCAAAAATTACACTTACCCAAATCAAGTTCTATTTTATCTGAATCAATTGCAGAAAGAGGACATTTGCCGGCAATTTGCGATATATCATCCTTTGATGCAGTTTTATCAATTATTGGAAAACCTCTGAATCTTTCATCAAGAACTGATCCGGTTATACTTCTAACATATTGAATTCCGTGACGTTTTCTCGCATAAAGAAAATCAAACATAATTCCTCACAAATCGAATCCGCAATATGACAAATTGAAACTTTTATTACATACGGGGAAATCAGAGATACCGTTATCTCTCACGGCAAGCTCCAATGCGCTCCAATTATTGAATGATGGATCTTTAATCTTATAAAACTGCGGAGCTCCATTTGAGTCAGTTATAAGAATGTGCGCTAGTTCTCCTCTCCATGCTTCAACCATTGAAACACAGAAAGAATCAGGCTTAAGAGAAAAATGTTTATCGTCTCCGCAACCAGATAAATCATAATCAGATAATAAATTAATGGCTGTTTCAAGAGATTCAACAGCTTCAAGATAACGTAAGTATGCTCTAGAAAAAAGATCTCCTTTATCAAGAACATGTGTTTTGAATTTTAATTCTTTGTAAAAACCCCAGGGATTATCCGTTCTTACATCGCGTTTAATTCCGCAAGATCTTGCAGCCATTCCGACTACATTAAGCTTAATCATTTCATTTATATCAACGACACATGTATCTTCAAGACGCGAAAGAACAATCGGATCTGAGAAAAAAGCTGAAGAAATTGCATTAATATCTTCAATTACCTTTCTTAGGTTTTTTACGGCTTTGTCAGCCAAGTGTTTTTCAATCGAAAACCTGTTTGAACCAATTCCTACAAATCCTCTTCCGAATCTGTTTCCGCCAAATGATTGAGAAGTATTTATAACAATAGTTCTTACGGCACCATAAAAATCCGCACCGGAAATATAAGCTATATCTCCTGCAATTGCCCCTAAGTCACCTATATGAATAGCAGCCCTTTCCAATTCGAGCATCAAGGCTCTTTGCACTTTAGTTTTTTGGTCTATTTCAAAATCACCGAGAGATTCCAATAAACCTGCATAGGCACTTGCACCTGCAACTGCGCTGTCTCCGCAAACTGATTCGGCAAGAGATCTTTTTGAAAAAATATCGCCGTTTAAAAATAGTTGTTCAATTCCCCGTGTTTGATATCCATGCATGATTTCAAGCGAAAGAATATTTTCTCCCGCACAATTAAATCTAAAGTGACCAGGTTCAATTACTCCAGCATGAACAGGACCTACAGCAACTTCATGTGTTTCTGAACCGTTACATTTAAAAAACGGATAATTTCCGTTGATTTTTCTTACCGGCTTCAGCCATGGATGACCAACCGGTTTAATTTTATAGTTTTCATAAAGTTCACGTTCAAACAAATGAAACTGTGGAAATTTTGCAGTTAAAGAACAATATTCTGAATCTTTTTTTAGAATTGTTGAAATAATAGAGAGTTTATCGGATTTGTCGTCTGAAAGGACTGTGTATATTTTAACTGAATCTCCTTCAGGTACGCCGAAAAAAGCGCATAATCTAAATTGGTCAAAAGGAATGCCGCCGAATTGCTCTATATCATATACCGGAATATCTTTTATATAAACCGGAAAGCAATTCGCAGATTGAAACGGAATATTCATCTCCATCTCCGAAGGTCAATTTCAAATAACATTAAGCTTAAGTTAACCGTGGTTTAAACCCGTACCGCATGCAGTCAATTTCTTTTTAAAAAAAGAATCCGCCTCAAGGGCGGATAAAATTGTCAAAATTCTTCTCATCTTTTTGAGGCAAAACAGGAGAATTACACTTTAAGGATGTAATACTTATTGATACAATCCTATAAGACTATTAAAGTAATATATTGTCAAGACAAATATATTCTTTTAGGCTGTTATTAAGAACTATAATACACTATTAGAATGTTTACCTTTTATTGAATTTTGCTAATCTAATGCCGGCTGATGTTATGAATATAAAACGAATTTTCGGTGAAAATCTTAAGCATTACAGAAAAAAACTCGGACTTACTCAGGAAGAATTGGCTGAAAAAGTCGGAGTCGGAACAGTTCATCTCGGAAATATTGAGACGGGTAAAAAATTTGTTTCAGCCGAGCTGCTTGAAGCATTATCAACAGAACTAAAAGTTTCGCCTTCAGCTCTTTTTTATTCTCCCGAATCAACTTCTTACGGTGACAATTTTCTCGACAAACTCGACTCCATTGTAAATGAGCACCATGAAAAATTAAAAAAAGAAATCAGGGACATGGCCAAATAGATCATAAAAATTTCTTCTTCATCAAATAAGATCAAAACGCAGTATTGATTTCCGCAATGTAAAATTTCTTCTTATTAAGACTAAGCTTTAGTTTTTATTTTGCCGGTTTTTGTGCTTAATTTAAGCTGTGATCGGGAGCCGCTTCAAATGTCTTTACCGATGATGTTCACCTCTTCAGTACAGCTTTGCCCCGAAGCGGCTCTCCTTTGATAAACTATTAGATATTAGCAGATAACGATGCCATCTCTCTAACAGCAGGAATTTCTTCGGAAATCCCGCGAATAACAGTATCATCACTAAAGTCGGAAATTTTCTTTTTGATTTCAAGAAGCCTTGAAAAAGGAAGTGGAGCTATATTCTGAAACACAGGATCCAGTGCAGACTCAGAAACAAATTGCTGCAGATAAAATCTCTTTACCCTGCCGAGTGTTTTTTCAATTTCGGACAGATCTTCATCAGAACAAAACCCGTCAACACAGGTCATTCTCAATTCGTAATCAACAGACGAATTCTTTATCAAGTTAAATGACTCATTAACTTTATCAAAATCCGCATTAACACCAGTAATGACAGGATATTTCGACGGCGATGTCTTAATATCAAGAGCAACATAATCTATGCCCAGATCAAGAGCCGTTTTAAGTTTTTCCGGATAAAACCCGTTTGTGTCAATCTTAACCAAAAGATCCGACTTTTTGAGCAAAGAAATAAACTCAATTACATCTTTCTGAAAAAGAGGTTCACCGCCCGAAAGAACAACCGCATCGACAAGACCTTTCCGTGAAGATAAAAAAGCAAAGATATCCTTTTCGGATATCCCTCTTTTTTCTTCCGTGCTGTTTACCAACTCGGAATTATGACAAAACCCGCACCTCAGATTGCATCCGCTTGAAAAAATCACCGTAGAAATCTTTCCGGGATAATCAATCAGAGATGTCTTCTGAAGACCTCTGATCTTCATGCGTAGATTTTTTCTTCGACTTGTTCGGGAAAATACATCAATCTATCAGAAAATTCTTCCTGTTTTCCTCTGTTCCACTGATTTACAGGTCTGAAATATCCCACAACCCTTGAATAAACTTCTACCGGAATTCTTTTTTCCTTTTCCATGTTTCCCCCGTTTTTTGATAATAGAAACCCAATCCCTAAAAGGGTCTGAGACAAATATAGTTCATTTTTAAATTGATGCTATTTTTTTTTCCGCATTTTCATCCTGCAGAACAATTCCGAATCTTTCTAAATCTTCCTTGCTGTGTTCGTAAGGACAAAATTTATGCGCACCGGGAATATACCCGTGAATTGGACAAATCGAAAATGTCGGAGTCAAAGAGAAATACGGAAGATGATAGTTTTCCGCAATCTTTTTTACTAGAGCTTTTGCCATCTGAGGATCCTGAATGTTTTCACCAAGAAAAGCGTGAACAACAGTTCCTCCGGTAAACTTAACCTGCAATGCGTCCTGATGGTCAAGAATATCAAAAATATCATCTGTATGATTTACAGGCAGATGAACAGAATTTGTATAATACGGAGCATTGTCTCCTGATGTAATAATATCAGGAAATTCAGCCTTATCATTCTTTGCGAATCTGTATGAAACCCCTTCAGCCGGAGTAGCTTCAAGATTATAAAGATTTCCGGTTTCCTGCTGATAAGACATTATTCTTTCTCTCATATAATCAAGAACTTTTACAGCAAAAGCTTTACCTTCTTTTGTTGAAATATCTTTTCCGAAAAGATTACATAGAGCTTCATTCATTCCGACAAGCCCGATGGTTGAAAAATGGTTCAGCCAGAACTGCTTATTTCTTTCGAATATATCTCTAAGATAATGTTTCGTATACGGATACAGATTGCTGAGAGTGAAACTCTCAAGAACCTTTCGTTTTATTTCAAGGGACTCTTTCGCCAAATCCATGAGTTCAGCAAGACGCTTGAAAAACTTATCTTCATCTTTAGTAAGATACGCAAGACGCGGAAGATTAATTGTTACAACACCTATACTTCCGGTTAACGGATTAGCACCGAAAAGTCCGCCGCCGCGTGAACGCAATTCACGGTTATCAAGTCTCAGCCTGCAGCACATAGAACGGGCATCTTCAGGCTTCATATCGGAATTAACAAAATTGGCAAAATAAGGAATTCCGTATTTCGCAGTCATTTCCCACAGCTTATCAAGCTTCTTATTATTCCAGTCAAAATTTTTACCTATGTTGTAGGTAGGAATAGGAAATGTGAAAATTCTGTTCTTTGAGTCGCCTTCAAGAAGACATTCGCAGAAAGCGGCATTGAACATGTCCATTTCTTCCTGGAATTCGCCGTATTTAGTATCAAGATATTTTCCGCCTACGACTACATAATCATCTTTAATATTTTCAGGAACAATCAAATCAAGAGTCACATTGGTAAACGGAGTCTGAAATCCTACCCTGGTAGGAATATTCATATTAAAGAAAAATTCCTGCAAAGACTGTTTAACTTCCTTGTAGGTAAGTTTATCATAACGGATAAAAGGAGCAAGAAACGTGTCGAAATTCGCGAATGCCTGAGCTCCTGCTGATTCTCCCTGTAGAGTATAGAAAAAATTCACTATCTGCCCTAGAGCCGTTCTAAAATGCTTAGGTGCCTTTGATTCAATCTTTCCGACAACTCCTCCGAAACCGGATAGAAGAAGATCTTTTAAATCCCAGCCGACACAATAAGCAGAAAGAAGACCCAAGTCATGAAGATGAACATCGCACGAATTATGAATGTCTCTTATTTCAGGCGGATAAATTCTTTCAAGCCAGTACTTTGCAGTTAACGCAGAAGCAAGATGATTATTAAGCCCCTGCAGGGAATAACTCATATTGCTGTTTTCTTTAACTCTCCAGTCACTGCGGTCGAGGTAATTGTCTATAAGATCAAGCCCCTCATTCATGAGAGTTTTGCTGTCACGGATTTTTCTATGCTGATCTCTGTAAAGAATATACGCCTTTGCTACCTTAGCGTGACCCTTCTCTATCAGAATTTTTTCAACAAGATCCTGAATATTCTCAACAGTCGGAACTCTGCCGTCTTTATATATTATCTCAAGAATATCAACAACCGAACGCGTAACACCTTCTGATTTTTCATTGTCTGTTCCGCCTACTGATCTGGCTGCTTTAAAAACAGCTTCAGAAATCTTTTTCGGATCAAACTCAGCCAACCGGCCGTCGCGTTTTAAAATGAATTTCAGTGATGAACGAAGTTCTGGCATTATCAACCTACTACATTGTATATTCAATATTTAAACGAAAGCAATAGAATCCCGGCTCGCAAAAAGCGATTCTCCAACTTCTCTTTTATAGGGTAATGGAGAGACTACTTTGCTGATGACGAAAGTCAATAAAAAAATTATGTCTCGTTTTTTATTTTTATCAAGATTTTTTTCTAAATACCGATAAGCTCTAACAGACATAGTTTTCTTATTGGAGATGAAATCTGTCAAAGATATTTTAAAAAATTTTTGAGGTGCTTTTTATGAAGAACAAGTTTTTTATGACAATAAATATTTTTCTATTTCTATTTGCACTAATTCTTCCGCTCAATTCAAGCTCCGGATACGATAAAGGTGTTGTTGAAAAAATTAAAATCTCCGAAAGCGATCTTCCGGAGGGATTCATTTTCGGTAAGATTCCAAATTTCGCAAAATCAACTCTTCTTGCAAATCCATGGAATTTCGACCGCAACGCAATAAACAAACTGACAAGAAACATTTACCCTGATGCTGAATCTTCAGCCGTAAAAGATATTCATATTTCAATTATAGCTAAAGAATCTTCTCCTTATAATGATGATATCGTATGCTTTATTATTCTTTTTAAGGATGACACAAGTTCAAAAAAAGAGATTCTAAAAATTGAAGAATTTTCAAGAAACAATCAGGACAGAGTTCTCACAGTATCAAAGGACAATCTCTCGGTTATACTGCTTGTTGACGAAGTGAATAACTTTCCGTATATAACTAAAATGGCAAAAGAAATGGAAGACAAGCTTAATTGAATTATTTATCATTATCCCGGAATTCAATAAATTCCGGGCCGCTTCCGTCATAAACAAAAGCTGTTTTCATTTTCTCTCTTATTTCAATCGAACTCATAAACTTATTCTTTCTATGATTTCTTGTTTTAATTGTAAGGACGTCACTTCCTGGTGTAAAATAAAAAAACTTTGACTCGGCAAAACTGAGAAAATAATCCTCTCTTATCGCCGCTATGTTTATAAAATGAGTTCCTCCGAGAGAATTTATCTTTCGGTTCTTCCCCTTAAAAGTTGAAGGAACATGAGTGTGTCCGAATAACCAGTAATCAACACGCTGCTTTTTCAGAACTTCAGTAAATCTTTCCGAATCTACCACATTACGGTAACTGGGATAATTATATGAAAATCCGGTTCCGCCCAGATGCGAATGTGTTATCGTGATTATTATATTTGACTGATTTTCTTCAACCAGCTTTTTCCACCAGAAAAAAGCTTTATCTGATATATCCGTACCGGAAGAATTTTTTTCATCAGAAAGAAGAATAATTAATAGATTGCCGAAGCGAACGGCATAATGCATCGGTTTTTTCGTATACTTAAAATACAATGGAATATTGCGGGCATCATGATTTCCGATCATTTCATAAAAGTTTTTTATATTAAGAGGTTCAACCGTTTTATAAAACCATTTCCATTCATCATCATGATTCTGCGAACTTGAAAGCTGAACCATGTCTCCTGCACACACAGCTGCGTCAACCTGAAGTTTGTTTTTGATTACATCTTCAACCGTTATTTCAAAATCTTCTCTTTCATCGTCATTGCGCGGCTGAATATCAGCAAAAGTCCAAAGCACAAACTGCTTTTCTTCTTCGGCAGATATTTTTTCATGAAATGATATAGAAGAGATTTGAAGCAATACTATTAAAACTGCAAATCTCTTCTTTATAAAATTCAATTTATTTAGGCAAGCCAAAGGAATGTCCCGGTCCGGAAGGAATTGAATAATATTTAAACGGAACCTGCGAAAGTCGACAGGCAACACTTGAATGATCGGAATACATATCTTTCACGACTTCAGAAAAATTTATGGACACACCGGCATAAATTCCCCTGCGTTTATCGTGATCATTTCCTGCCTTTCTATCATAAGTAGTATAATCTCTTGAGTAAAACCCAAGATCAAGCTGTATGTATCTCATAAAATTAGGTATATCATATCCTATATGCTTAAAACCTGCAAGCTTGAAATTCATCATATATATATATCCGCTGTAATCATTAACAAAAGTCAGAGTCCTTTTCAAACCCTTATCTTCATCTCTGAAAGCCTTTGTCGGGATATATCTAACAGTAACGCCTAGAAAAGAATCCAAAGTCGGAGAGTAATCTAAAAGAGCTCCGAGGGCGATACCTGCATAATCCATAGCTAGATCCTGAAAACAGAATCCGTACTGTGAAGAAAATCCGTCTCCAACTTCAATAAGAAAACCAACACCCATTGTCATTCCGATTGAGTAAACCCAACGGTCTGAAGGAGAAGTATCTAAATGGTCATAAAGAGTAAAGAGAAGTCTTTGAGTAACATAATGAGCATAAAAATGACCCCATTTGTCCGCTCCGCCGAAATCCGTTCCCTGGCCGAACCATCCTTCATCTTTTGAATAAAAATCATGGTTATTTTCCCAGTCCCAAGCCTTGATTCCAAATAGAAGAATTATTGGAGGAGTTGCGCCGGTTATTATATATTTTCCGTATCTTCTTGCGTTATAGCTAAGATTGAAATATTCGGTTTCAGGGTTATAATATCCCTTTGGAGATTCATCCGAAACAACAACAGCAGTACCCGAATTTTCTTCCGGTGCCTGAGCACTCAGGTTATTCAATGTAAGCATTGAAAGACAAATAAGCAAAATAAACTTTTTCATTTTTTTCATCCGTTTAAAATTTCGCGGTCATGCTAACTCGTCGGCTTTTTGTGTCAATAAAGAATGTTAAACTTTTATAAGTTCATATTCATTATTCCCGATGCCTATTTCCACTGCATGTTTGATTCCTGACTTCCAGTTTGTTTTAGGGTAAATATGATTAAATTTATCATTACCTTCAGAGTAACCCGTTTTTTCCAAAACAGAACCCGTTGTCATTGCAGAAGAGTTAACCATATCAGCACATGCCGCATCAAGAGCGACCGGATCTTTTGAAGCAGCTATTCCGATATCACGGACTATTGCAACATCATTATGTCCCCAGCAATCGCAATTCGGTGAAACATTCATTATAAAATTTATATGGAAATGCTGTTTGCCTTTTAAAACAGCAAGCGTATATTCAGAGATTTTTTCCGTGCAGGTTTCAGCTCCTTCATTCCAGACTACTTGAGCAGAATCGAACATGCACACAGCTACACACTGTCCGCATCCGATGCATAAATCATAATTGATTGAAGCTTTTTTAACAGAATCAAAAGCTATTGCTTTCTGTGAACAATTCTTTACACAAACACCGCAGGATACACATTTTTCCTTTTCTATTTTAGGTTTTGAAGCAGAATGCATTTCCATCTTGCCGCCGCGTGAACCCGAACCCATTCCAAGATTTTTTAATGCTCCGCCGAAACCTGTCATCTCATGTCCCTTGAAATGATTAAGAGATAAAATAACATCAGAATCGGCTATTGCACTGGCAATCTTTGCGGTTTTGCAGTGCTTTTGATTTATTTCAATTTCTCTGTATTCAGTTCCTTTTAATCCGTCGGCTATAATTACATTGCAGTTAGTCGCAAGATAATTAAAGCCGTTGGCATGGGCTGTCCAGAGATGATCAACAGCATTCGCCCTTTTCCCGACATAAAGAGTATTAGCGTCTGTCAGAAAAGGTCTTCCTCCTTTCTCTGCAATGAAATCAACTACAACACGCGCGTAGTTGGGCCGGATATATGCAAGGTTTCCCCATTCACCAAAATGAATCTTAATAGCAGTAAATTTATCTTTATAATCAAGATCACCGGCTCCGGCAGAAACAATCAAATGCTTCAGCTTGTCCGTCAGATTATTGCCCGGTTTGGTATTCAAGTCTGTAAAAAAAACTTTTGATTTTGACATAAAGCCTCCATTTTCAGAGCAAAAACTTAAATTAAAACTCTATTCCTTCACGAGGCTCTTCACCTGCAGAATAATAATGTTTTACTTCTTTCATTTCAGTTACAAGATCGCATAATTCGATAAGCAAATCCGGAGCTTCTCTGCCGGTTAAAACCATATCCATATCAGAAGGTTTGTTCCGGATAATATTTTCAATTTCTTCAAAAGTTATTAAATTGAAAGAAAGCGCATTCACAATTTCATCAAGTACAAGCAAATTACATTCATTATTTTCTATAATTGAAAACGCTCTGTCAATTCCCTTTTTAGCGGAAGCTCTATGTTCAATATAATTGCTTTTAGCGGGCAGATAAAATTCCTTCTGCCCGTATTGTTCAATAACTATCTTATCATCACAGCATACACAAGCTTTAAGTTCATTGAAACAGCCGTTTTTCATAAACTGCAGAATCAGTGTTTTTTTTCCGCAGCCCATGGCTCTGAAAGCAAGACCAAGAGCGGCAGTAGTCTTTCCCTTTCCGTTTCCAATATATAATTGAACTTTACCCTTCTCCTTCATTTATACCCTGCGCGAGATATAATTGAAAGATTTTAGATCTTCTGCTTTTGTTTCATATAACGCATCCATAAAATGCGCCTTAAAAATCATCGGAGTATTGCTTTTTCCGGATGCCTTTTCGCCGGCAAGTCCGTAAACACAAAGAGCCTGAGCAGATGCCAGTGCATAATTTTTTTCAACAGCACAATGAGAAGCGATAACTGAAGCCGACATACATCCCGTTCCGACAATTTTGCCCATCGTTTCATGACCGTTTGATATTTCATAAACATCAATTCCGTTTGTTACAATATCCGTCTTTCCTGTGACAACGATTACAGAACCTGTAGATTTAGCAGCAAGAATCGCACTTTCTGAAATACCATCATAATTTCCTATAGATTCAACTCCCTTCATCTGCGACGATGCTCCCGCAACAAGAGCTATCTCTGCGGCATTTCCTTTTATTACATCAATGCGGAATTCCTTCAAAAGTTTTTCTACCATATCTCTTCTGAATTTAGTCGCACCGGCTCCTACAGGATCAAGAACAACAGGAATTCCTTTTTTGTTTGCAGCTTTTCCTGATTCAATCATTGAATTAATCTGCAGAGAATTCAAAGTTCCTATATTCAGAACTAGAGCATCCGCATAACCTGTCATTTCCGCACATTCTTCAACAGCATCCGCCATAACAGGCAATGCTCCGCATGAAATAACAGCCTGCGCGCAGTCATAAACCGTAACATAATTTGTTATATGATGAATCAGCGGTTTTCTTTTTCTAATTTCATCAATCAATAAAGTTTCCAATTGAACGACCTCTTTATTTTATTTCTTTTGCCGGACTTTATAATTTCACTTTCAGGAAGCAAGTCTTTTTGTTTGCCGGAAAATATCTATAATAAAATCCAAGATTTTTTCTCCTCTTTTAAATATTGCTTGAGTTTCGGCAGGCAGATTATAAAGTACATGTATGGCAATAGAAAAAGATTTTATTCAGGCGATGAAGCTTGAAATCAGCAAAAACTTCACGCTCAACCCATATGAAAGAATAGCTTTTCACAAAATTCTTTCGATTATGAAGTCTGAAAACGGAATGAATGTTCTGCTCCGCGACATCCCGAGAAAAGGTGTAATCCGTTCAAGCGCTATTGAAAATCTCAAAGCATTTGACAATCCGCGTGTGACCGAAACTTTCATATCTCTTCTTTCAGAAAGCAAACTTTCAGACAAGGATGTCTTTAATATTCTTGAACACATCGAAACTTTCGGATCAGAAAAAGAAGCCTCGGCTCTCATTTCACTGATTTCTGTAAACAAAACGATTCCGGACAAAGTTTCTTTTGTAGCTAAATCAATTTCAGTCCTCGGCAATATCGACCCCTATGGAAATAAAACATCCGACATCATCAAACAGATTGCCGAAAACCAGCAAATAGAAACAGAATCAAGAAAGTCAGCTATAGAAACAACTATAATCAGAGAAATTTCCTTTTATGAGAATCTTCTAAAAGAAAACAACGATGAACTTAACTCTTCCATATATAAAGCTCTTGCTGTAATATCCGAGCAGGAAATGGCGAAATATGAGAGCCGCGCAGAAAATGAAATATTTACTGTTCTTCCGGATGAAAATGATAAAGTCCTTCTTGAAATTAGAGTTCTTCTTGGAAAAATGACCACCTCTTTTGATGCTTCTTCTTCTCAAACTAAAACTGCATTTATTTTGTCGATGATATCCTGCGGGCATAGAGAATATTTAATCTACACAATGAAAGCCCTGTCTTCCAATAATCCGGATCTGATAGATCTGACTCTTTTTGTTATTTTAGCAAATGTCGAAAAAATCAGAACACCGGATGTTTTCCTAAGAAATTTAATTTCACTTTCATCAGTAACAGACAGAGACAGCGAACTTATTATTCAAATATTCGAAAAGTTTTTTGAAACACTGAAAAACAACCGTTCATCAAATATGATCCGCAACAAGATCAATAATTTCATCATCGTAATGCTTGATAATTTCTTTGAAACATACAGAAAATCTTTTATGATCCCCGAGATAATGGAAAAAGATTATCCCGACAATTTCAAGAAAATTCGGTCTCTTGTTCTTAACAGATTTAATCCAGAAATTAAGAAAAAAATTCTATTCTTTCTCAATGATGATTCTTATCTTTTGAAAAACCTGATCGAAGAAATTTCCGAACAGATTAAGTATATCCCTGAAAATGAAAAAGAAAACCTTTCAGCACTAATCGATGTTCTCTGGGATACCGACCAGAAGGCAAAATCAATTTCTGTAACCCGCATTCAGGATATCGATTTTGAAAAGCGCTACCTGAAAAACAGAATAATAAGACTCTGCGAAATTATCGGAAGAATTTCAATTGAGGATGCATCGTCTTCCCTTGTCAAAATTTTCAATTATATAAAAAAATATCATGATGCAGAAATTTTTGACGCCGCAACTGTTGCCCTTTCCCGTCTTAATTATCCGTACATGCTGAGCGAACTCGAAGTGCTGCTGATGAGCGGTGACGAATCCGAAAAAATGAAAGCGGTAGATTTGTTTTCACTTTTTTCAGACCAGAGGTCGTTAAACATTCTTCTGGATTATCTAAAAGATAATCACAAAACCAACGACGATATGGCTTTAAGGATTCTGAACATTGTTATCAGACGCGACATTTCGAACAACAAAGCTGCAAGTCAGATAGCAAAGGCAATCGCAGAAACAAACGCTAATCCGGAAATCAGAAAAACAGCCGTTCAGCTTATTGGAAAATGCGGCTTTGAGCAGGACGTCCTGTATCTAAATGAACTTTTTGTTGAAACAACTGACAACTCAACAAGAGAAGGAATTGTCAGAGCTCTGGATTTTCTTCTCAAATCAGTTTCTGCAGAATCCAAAAAATCCGTAACAAGTCTCTTAAAGAAATGCCTTCTGGATTCTTCCATTAAGGTCAGAATGTTCGCCTGTATGGCAATGCTTCAGGACGGTTCGGCTGATGCATTAAAAACCATCAGAGACATGATGATAATCCGCAACAAGGCGGTGCAGAGAGATATTCTGAACACTCTCGAAAGCTATATTTCAGTAGAGCTTGGATTTTTCTTTATTTCCCTTCTCAGAGAAGAATATGCAATATCTCAGGATATTATTCCGCTTCTCAGATATCTTCCGTACGAAGACAAGAAAGATATCGATCACTTCATAATCAATATCTTCAAAAAGCACGAGGGTTTCGGAGATTCTTCCATCGATCTGTCAAAAGAATACATGAAAGAAGAAGAATATTTCAAATCGGCAAAAATTGATAATCTGACTCTGATGTTTTTTGATATAATCAACTACGAAGAAATTCTTTCTCAGTCATCAAGTTCGGACAGTTCTACTGTCGCCAGAGTTATTTTCTCTACAATACTTGATGTAACAAAAGAAAACAGCGGAACTGTTAGCAGAATGACCGGAGGAAAAATCGTTGTATATTTCCCGAATCCTCTTTCCGCTGCATCGGCGATGATAGATATAAAGGACAAAATATATTTCTATAATTCCAAAATTCTTCCTGAATATCAGGTTCTTTTTTCAGTCTATCTTACTCAAACAGACGCATATGTTATTTCTGAAGAAATCACTCTTATTCCTTATCATGAGTCTGAAATTCTTTTAAAGTCTCCTTTTAAAAAACGTCTATTTGTTAACAGAAACCTTTCTCAGATTCTCAATTATTCTTTCAAATGCGGAATTTTTTCTGAGCTCGCATTTGACCTCAAAGGCAGCAATTTTTCCGTTTCCGAACTGCAGAATCCTTTAAACTTTACAATGGCCGCCGATGAAATGATTATCCGCCTGAAGGATGAAGAAAAAAAGCGCAAAGAAATCGAACAGCAGCTTGAAGAAGCTATGAGGATTAAGAACGAGCCTAAAACACGCAACATGAGCGCTTATACAAACAAGATGGATGAAATCGGCCGAATAATGAAAAAGGAAATTCTTGAAGTTAACAAGTACATCAGCAAGCGGTCAACTGACAGAGAACTCATAAAGAATACCGAAAAAATGTTAAACAATATTTATAAAAGATACATGCTCGAAGTTTCAAAAACGGTAATGGAATGACCGTTAAAATTAATGAATGTTCATATGATGACAATTATCCTGTCCGCATAGACGCTTATTTATCAGAAAGATTTTCATATCTGTCGAGATCTTCATGGCAGAAAGAAATCAAATCGGGACGTATTCTTATAAATAATAATCCATGCTTTCTTTCGTCTCTTTTGCTGAAAAAAGGTGATCTGATAAAATTTACCGCAGAAGAAAAAGAAGAACCGCCTGTAGATTTTTCTCACAAAATACTTTACGAAGATCCTTTCTTTATTGCTGTTCAAAAAAGCGGAGATATGCCTGTTCATCCCGCCGGAAAATATTTTAAAAATACCCTTCTTTTTATTCTTGAAAATGAATATTCTGCCAAACTTTTCCCCGCTCACCGCATTGACCGCGAAACATCGGGAATAGTTCTTTTTGCGAAAAACCCTCAAACTGCGGCAAAACTTCAGGAAGAAATATCAAAAGGACAAAAAACTTATACGGCAATTGTCCGTGGAAAAACTCCGTCTGAATTTGAAAATTCCGCTGCAATTGGAGATTCCGCAGAAAACATGAGCACTGTCAGAAAAAAAAGATTCGCCGGAAAAGATGGAACAGAAAAGGCATATACTTCTTTTAAAACAGTATTCAGCTTCGGAGATTTCTCTTTTATCAAAGCATTTCCCGAAACCGGAAGACTTCATCAGATAAGAGTTCATCTTGAAAATTCGGGATTTCCCATAGTAGGGGATAAAATCTATGGCGGAGACGATTCTCTTTTTGTCCGTTTTATAAATGAAGGAATGACCCCGGAACTCGAAGAAAAACTTCTTATGAAGCGCTGTGCTCTTCATGCCGCATCAATTGAAATAAAACATCCTGATAACGGAAAAAATATTAGAATAAACTCTCCTTTGCCGGAGGATTTTATAACTTTCATTAGAGAGAATCGTAATGGCTGAAATAATATATCCGCCGAAAGCAAAGCTGTTTTGCGGTTTCATCTATTCGGATGAAGCAATTCTCGATAAAACTATTTCATTACTTTCTGATAGTTACGGGAAAATAATACTGAAATCTGAAAGTTTTCCGTTTCAGCATACCTGCTATTATGAGTCGATGGGTCAGAATTTAAAAAAAATTCTGTTAGCATTCGATACATTAATTGAAAGAGATCAGATTTCTCTGATAAAAACTCATTCAAATGAAATTGAGAATTTATTCTTAGATAATGGAAAACGCAGAATAAACATCGATCCGGGATATCTCACTCTCTCGAATGTCTATCTTGCTTCATGCAAAGAATATTATCACCGCATCTATATAGGAAACGGCATTTATCTTGAAAATGAATACTACTGGTCAAAAAAAGATTACGTGTTTTTCGAGTGGACTTATCCGGACTACAAAACCGAAGGTTATGTGAATTTTTTCAAAGAACTGAGAAATATTTATGCGCGGGAGCTGAAAAAATAAAAAGGGAGGAATCATAATCGAATTTCCTCCCGTCTTTTTTCTTGCGGCTGTAAACCGTTTTCGG
>JAKPJF010000087.1 GCA_029554345.1 Spirochaetota bacterium
CGGTGATAAATTCGTAGTGATGATCAGAATGTTTTCCTTTTGCTCGGCACGGTCGACAATCTCCGGGAATATCCAACGGCGTTCACCGTATTTCACGAACTGGTCCTCAGTGCCTACATCATCCAACACCACAATTCGGCGCGTCATAATAAATTCCGCGTTATCGTTCATTTCCGTTGCATGGTAACACCGCACGATCTTGCCCATCGCGTAATCGAAAAATAACGGCAGGATGTTCTTTGCGATCATCGTTTTTCCCCTCCCATTGCTCCCGATTATCAGCAACCCGCGCCCTTTGTTTGATTGCATCCATACGATGACATGATCGTATTCGGGAAGGTGGCGCATTTTCATCGATTCGGATGCGGATTTGAAAAAATCATCTGCGGCCGGGACATCCCAGGTTATGCGGTCTGTTTTGAAAAATCCGCCATCTGTGTATTTTTTTATGTAATCTGAAATTTCCATGTCAGAGGTTTATTTCGTCAATGTTTTCAAAATTTGAAACATACCGCGGATCTCCGGGCAATATTTCGTTGTATCGTTTTCCGTTCGTTTTCGGTTTTTCGCGGTTATCATAATTCCCGTCGAGGATTTTAACAAAATTTGTCGGGTTCATAACCCAATCAAAAGAAGCCATCCAATTGCTTTCGTTTTTCCCGTTCAAAAAATCAGATTCAAATGTTTTCAAAAACACCTTCCAGATTCCATCTTTGCCGTGTTCGCTCCACCGCGCCCGGATCGCCTTTTTCCGCGATTCTGAAATGGTGTTCACCTTTGATGTTTTTGTTCTATCGTTCCATGCCTCTATTATTTTTTGAATTGGCACACTCCCGGAGTTATTATTGGCATCGTTTTTATTCGATGATAATAATACTCCGTTAGGAGTATTTAATTTCCTTTCCTTTCCTTTCCTTTCCTTTATAGCATTGCCATCGCTTTGCGTTCGCATTGCGTTCGCATTTTCTAATTTTTTGTTCCAACGGTATTCTGCTGATTTTCTGGCTTTTTCGCTTTTTTCGTTGCGGTCGTCTAAACGCCTCTGTATGCTTAAACTGCTGAATATTTCCCCGTCAATTTTGAATAAATCGAAATCAAAAATGATGCTTTTTATAATTTCGCTATCCACCCGCAAATCATACGCAATGCTTTCGCAATCCGTTTGCAATGCGTTCGCATTATTGTATAAATCCTCAATGATCGCCCAATATATCCCGTAACCCGTCATTCCGTGCTTTGCCATCAACCGCTTAATCTTCGGGTCGGTCCTGGCGTTGTAATCATGGGAAAAATAAAAGGTGTCTTTCATGGGAATGTGGTTTAAAATTCCTCGTTATATTTTGGAATTAAATCTTCGTATGTAACATTAAGATTAAAAAAATCAATCATTTGATCCTGTGTTACATCAATCCCTGTTGTAAACGGATAATCCAATATTTCCGCATTATCAAACGGAGGATCACCAACAACTTTATAAACCTTCATATTCCAATCGGAAAACCTTTTATCCTTCTTTGCCGTGTCTAAAATTGTCTGCAAGAATTTAAGATGAAGATCCTGTGATTTTCTGTGTCTTTCGTGTCCTCTTTTTTGTTCTAATGCGTAATAAACCTTTTTGTTGTAATCAAATATGAATCCGTCAAGATCACCCGTTGTCATATCTCTACGGCATAAATGGTTAATGAACGGCAACAACTCACCTTTAAAATAATTCATCATTTGCCGTGCCTTAACGAACATCTTATACTCATCCTTCTTTGCCATATTATTCACCCCTTTCTATTCTTCCTTTGATGATTGATTCATAATTCGTTTTGTCAATTTCGTAACCTATGCACCGTCTTTTCATATTTTTCGATGCCACCAATGTTGTTCCTGTCCCTGCAAAAGGTTCAACAATCAGATCACCTGGTTTTGTGAATTTGTCAATGATCCATTCAAATTTTCCCAAAGACTGCCCCCAATTCGATTTATGCATATTTCTTTCATCATAATTGAATGGTTTTGATTCTTTGATATTATCCTCTAATGTTTCTTCGATCTTTTTGAACGGTAATTTTTGAAATATCAAAACGGGTTTCCACGTTGCAATAAGGTTTCTTCCCATTGCTATTGGTTTTGATGTGAAATCCAATTTGAAAGTCCAATAATATTTAAGTGGATTTGGTAATTGAAAAATACGGTCTAAATTCTGGTGGTTTGCGTATGTTACCAAAAATGCGGATGGTTTCAAAATGCGGTCAGCAATTGCAAACATATCCGCCCATAAATCAATATATTCAATCGGATATGGTGGATCTGTTATAATTGCATCAACGGAATTATTTTCAATCGTCTTTGCCCCTTCCCTGAAATCTTCAAAAAATATTTTTACGTTTTCATCCTGATATTCCAATGAAGCCTGTTCAAATTGTTTTATTTTTTCCTCTTTTTTCTCCTCCTTTTTAATCTCTTTTGCTACCTTTAACATACCTGCGGTTGTGAGTTCGCTCACCGCTTTTGTTACTGCTTCCTTTTTCTCTGCGATGGTGGATTCAAATACATCATCCGGTATTGAAGCAATCTGTTTGAACGTACTGGATTCTTTTGCGGTCAATCCAATTTCTGAAAGGGTTTTAACGGTATACCGCTCTGGCATACCGTTTTTAATATTTGCACCTCCGGTGTTCTGTTTCGCAATCTCCCCGGCATCCTGACCGTCTTTAATCAGCTGCCCTAAAATCCGCTGGGTTCTGATTTTTTGCTCTGCAATAAGGTTTTGTAATTCGGAATCTTTCTTCTCTGCCTTTGCCCATACCTCTATGGCCTTTACTTTGCTTAAATATTCAAATCCGGTTTCGATGTCTTTTATTTGCATCAACTCGGCACGGGCATTGTCCCGTAATTGCAGAGCGTTTATCCCATCCATATCGAAGATTTTAAAAAGGCGGTCACCG
>JAKPJF010000092.1 GCA_029554345.1 Spirochaetota bacterium
GCGGATGGTACCAATACTATGGGGGATAAAATGTTTAAAAAAATTATGGCTTTTTCCGCTCTTTTCCTCTTCTTTGCAGGTGCGTCCATCGCGCAGGAAGATGTTGAAGAGGTTACTACAGACAGTCCGAACGAAGCAGTAGGAACAGATGCTCCGGCAGACAGAGCAGTTACAACAGAAACTAAAGCAGAAGGAGATACTGCTGCTGAAGTTCAGGCTGCACCTGAACAGACAGCAAAAACTTATTTTGACGGCGTTACCACTTATGCTAACAGCAAAGTCAAATTTCAGCTTTTTACTTCTGATAATTTCTATGCTGACAAGATTTTCTACAAAACGAATGACGGACAGGATACTGAATACACTGCTCCTTTTTCGCTTGATGCCGAAGGGAAATATTCGGTTAAATATTATGGTGTTGATAAAGTCGGCAACAAAGAAGATGAAAAGATTTTCAGAGTTGTTATAGACAATACTGCACCGGTTGTTTCTATCGCTACTAAATCACCGATTGTTCTAGTGAATAATGTTTATTATACTACAAGTGCAAACAGATTCACTGTCACCGGCTATGATGCTCTTTCGGGTTTTTACATGGCGCTTTATTCTCTTAACGGAACAGAATCAACAGAATATGCTACAACATTTTCTTTCAATATTGCAGGTGATGCAGAGTTGAAGATAGCTTCCGAAGATAATGTTGCAAACAAAACAAACAAATTCTCTATTAAGCTTCCTCAGGCTGATGGAACAGAAACTCTTTCTGAAGTTGAGTCGCTAAAGGTTTTCGTTGATAACGTTCCGCCTACAGTTGCCATTACTCCTGATAAACCGCTTATGGATAAACTTGGTAAGAAAGTTGCTTCTACTGAATACAAATTTGCTGTTACCGGCGAAGACAAAGAATCCGGTTTGAAGAAAATTCTTGTTCGTGTAGATGGAAAAGGTGAGTTTGCTCTTTATGAAAAAGAAATTCAGTTTGTATCAAACGGGGATCACTTCATCGAAGCTAAAACTGTTGATGCAGTAGGCAACGAATCGTCAATAGCTATTCTTCCTGTTTATATCGACATAGTTCCGCCTAAATCAGAACTTAAAGCTGTAACTGAATAATTATAAATGAAACAATAAAAAACCCCGCGAAAGCGGGGTTTTTTATTTAGATGCGATTTTTTTTTGATATCATGTTTCGTTTTCCGTATCAAGTCTTGATTTAAATGATTTCCAGAGTTTGAAGTATTTTTTTGATTTCAATGAATTGTCCATCAAATCGTATATAACACCTATGTTGTAAAGTGATTCAATGCATGTCTTATCTGTATTGTAAGCTTCGTCGAAAGCGTGTATCGCGGCTATGTATTTTTTTTGATAGAAATATGATAATCCGAGATAAAAATGAGCTTTGGAAAAATGCTTGTCGAGTTCACATGCTTTTTTTAATTCTTTTTCCGCTTCATGAGTCTTTCCTTCTTTATGAAGATATAATTTGCCTAGACCGTAATGACCTAAAACAAAAGACGGACTCATTCTTATTACTTCGTTAAAGATTTTTTCAGCATTATCATAATTTCCTAAAATAGCTTCTTTTTCTCCAGTGCGGTATAGTTCTGAGGAATTTTCGCGGGGAAATATCGTTGAATGCAATGATAAACAGATAAATGAGATTTGAATTATTCTTAATGATAAAGTAAAATAATACATAATACTTTTTTGATGGCATTCTCTTTTTTTAGTCAATTCTAATATTTATTGACAAGGATAATCGCCATGTTATAGTTAGGAAGTAATAAATGTATATGCTCAAAGGGGGTATTCCGATGGTAGACGCGACTTACTGCGCGTTAGGCTCGAAGGTAAATTTTAATAAAGCTTTACGCCATTTTTTTAAAGTTACCGAAGCAGTTGATGAAGTTGAAGAAAAGAATAATCTCGCAGATATGATTAATATCGCTTTGGAAGAAGGAGAAATGGTTTCAACACAGATTCTCCCTCTTGTTAGTGCTGTATTGAAGGATAAATTTCAGTATCAGTATGGTTCATTTGAGCTTCAGAAGAATACAGATGATTTTACCAAGATATCATCAGAAACATTGAAGTGGACGGCTCTTGATATAGTTCTGCTCTATTTTGATCCTAATTCCCATGTTTCGATTATAAATCCGAAAGATCTTTCCGCATGGGGTAAAATCCGTGAAATCATGAGTGAGCATCTCGTTGTTGTTTATGCAAAGTATTTGAAAGAAGAAAGTGATGGTAAGATAGAAAAAGAGGCAATAAAAGCCATTGAAGAAATGCTCGGCGGCAAAGATATTTTTATAAACAAGAAATTTGTTGATGAGAATGTCCGTCCAGTTGTTGCGGCAAAACCAAAAGTTGCCGAGGCCTCGGAAGCTTCTTCCGGTTCAAAAAGATCTACACCTAAATATTCTGTTCAGGTTACTAATGAATTGTTTCATAACGGTAATGTTGAAGCATGGAAAAAAATTATTGAAAGTTATAAAACGAAATATCCGGGTCTTGAAGTTAAAGTCTTTTATGAGGGTGAAGCGATTAATGATCTTAATACACTCTTTAAATGGGGAAAAGTTAAGCACCATGGTCTTATATTTATTCAGGTTGTCGGAGATGATATTAAGGGTGTATCCAAACTTCAGAAATATCTTTTTGAAGGGGCCAGTCAGCGGTTTGAACAATTTCTTCATGGGCCTGTCGGAAGTGTACTAAATTTATTTTGATTGAGGTAGCAAATGTCTGATATGATATTTTTTAATAAAAATCTGGAAAAACTTGATGAAGAACGCAAATCCCAGCTCGGAATCCGCGGCAGAAGAGTTGTTGATCTAGCAGAAATGGGTCTGCCGATTGCTCCCGGTTTCATTATCGATTCTGAGATGACAAGGAAACTTCCTGAAATAAATATTAAGGAAGAACTTAAAGAAATGATTTCACTTCTTGAAAAAGAAATGAAGAAGAATTTCGGAGACCCGAAAAAACCTCTTCTGCTGAAGATTGTTCTTAGTTCTGATTTAAACGTACCATTTTTCCCTTCAATTCATAACGTCGGCCTGAACATGGAAACTGTTGAAGGTTTCGCTCAGATGACATCAAAAGAATTTGCATATGGCGAATTTGCGTATATGCTTAAGGGAATAGGTTCTAAACTTTATGGTGTTGATGAAGAGTCTTTTTCTTCAATGAAGCTTTTAAAAAGCAAAAAGTTTTCCATTGATGAAATGAAAAAGAAGATTAATGATGATTTTAAATTGATTGAAGAAGATTTGTCATGCGATGTTTACGATCAGCTGGTAGCTGTTTTAAAAAAGGCAGCAAGCGAGTATTGTGATTCTGATATTGACGTTGACAATTCAATGTCAATTATGGTTCAGGCGATGGTTTACGGGAATATGGGAGAACAGTCTTTCTCCGGTTCTTATTATACCAGGAATATCGTTACCGGCAAAGATGAACTTCAAGGCAGTTTCTTGCAGAATTCATTTGATGTTGATTCGTCATCTGCAAAAGATATTCTAAAGATTGATAAAAAGTTTTTAGATAAACTGCAGTCTGTCGGTAAAAAAGTTGAAGAGAATTTTAAGGAACTCAGAAATATCAAGTTTACCATTGAGCAGGGAAATCTCTGGCTGGTTGAACAGAAAGATGTTGACGACAAAAGTACACAGTCTCATCTGAAAACTCTTCTTGATCTTCATTCAAAAAAAGTTATTGATGATAAATTCCTTGTTAAAACGATGAAGCCGGTTCAGCTTAATGAGCTTCTCCACCCGATTATTGATCTTGCTTCCGTTAAATCAATCAAGAAAATTCAAGGCGGTATTTCCGGTTCTACCGGAGCTGCTGTAGGCCGTGTGTTTTTCTCAACCGAAAAGATACTTGAGGAATATAAACGTGCTATCATGGGCGGCAAGGATAAGAATCTTATTCTTGTAATGTCTGCAACTTATGCTGAAGACGTAAAAGCTATTGAGGTTGCACAGGGTGTAATCAGTAATGAAGGCGGATATTCTTCTCATGCGCCTGTTGTAGCTCGAAGCCTCGGTAAGGTCGCCATGGTAATGCCTGAGCTTAAAATCAAAGGCAATTCTTTCACTGTCGGCGGAGTAACTGTGAAGGAAGGAGATTATATATCTATTAATGTTCCGTATTATGAGGCTCCTACGATTTATTTCGGCAAAGCTTCATTGATTGAACCGAATTTCAAAGATAACGGATTGTTTGAATTCATAAACGTTGCGCAGAAATTTCTCGGAGATTTTGATGTAAGAGCTAATGCTGATCAGCCAAAAGATGCAGAACTTGCTAAGCTTTTCAATGCTAAAGGAATCGGTCTGTGCCGAACTGAGCATATGTTTTTTAACGAAAAACGCATTATGCGTTTTAGAGAAATGATTCTTGCAGAAGACGAGAAATCAAGAAGGAAGGCCTTGGATGAATTGAGACCTATGCAGAGATCGGATTTTTATGAACTGTTCAAAATCATGCAGGGTAATCCGGCTACAATTAGACTTCTCGATGCTCCTCTTCACGAGTTTCTACCGCGTACAGAAGATACTATGCAGGAATTCGTAACCTACATGACTTCAAGAAATAAGTCGCTAAAGCCTGCTGATATTAAACAACGCTGTACTGATCTTTCTGAAATGAATCCGATGCTCGGTCATAGAGGTTGTCGTGTAGCGATAACGTATCCAGAAATATATGAAATGCAGTGCAGGGCGATTTTTGAAGCCGCGTGTATGCTCAAGAAAGAAGGAGTTGTCGTTAAACCTGAAATAATGATCCCAATTGTAATGAGCGAGCAGGAGCTTAAGTTTATTAAAAACGGTAAGAAAATCGAGGGTAGATCTGTAAAAGGAATTCGCGATATAAAAAATGAAGTTATTGAAGAATACGGAATTGACGAGATAGAATATTCAGTAGGTTCAATGATTGAGCTTCCTGCTGCTGCGTTAAGAGCAGGTCAAATAGCCCAATTCGCCGAGTTTTTCAGTTTCGGAACGAACGATTTAACACAGACTACTTATGGTCTTTCTCGCGATGATTCTAATTCTTTTTTTCCAAGCTATACGCTTTATGACCTTTTTAAAGCTAATCCATTTCAGGTGCTTGGAGATGAAGTTAAGGAGCTTGTAGGGACTGCTGCGCTGAGAGGACGTTTAACAAGACCTAATTTAAAGCTCGGTCTATGCGGAGAGCATGGGGCTGATCCTGAGAATATAGCTTTTTGTATGAAAGCCGGATTAAATTATGTTTCTACGTCGCCTTATGCAATTCCGCTTGCCAAATTAGCAATTGCGCATTATAATATAGATAATGATGAAAAATAAGAGGGTTTAATGGCTGGCATAACTAAAGAAATGACTTTCGGTGAATTGATTCAAAAGCATCCTAATGCGGCAGGAATACTTGGAGCCTATGGGCTCCATTGTATAGGCTGTCATGTTGCTGTATTTGAGACTATTGAGCAAGGAGCAAAAGCTCATGGCCTTGATGATAATGCAGTAGAGCAGATGTTGAAAGATTTAAATGAGAAAGCGTAAAAAAAAGCTGCCGAAAGGCAGCTTTTTTTTTGGTGAGGGAAGGATTCGAACCTTCGAAGGCAACGCCGAGAGATTTACAGTCTCTTCCCTTTGGCCGCTCGGGAACCTCACCAATGAGCTGGCTAGAGGACTTGAACCCCCAACCTACTGATTACAAATCAGTAGCTCTACCAATTGAGCTAAGCCAGCACGATATAAGACTTTATTTAAGATGGCAGCAAAACTGTCAAGATTTTTTGATGATAAAATTATCTAATTTTTTAATAACCTAATTATTTATTGGTCAGCTCTTAATAATTTATAAATAATAACTGTTTGACAAAATGTCAGTTAAAAAAATACCCTTTAGAATAAATTGAAACTGTTCGATTGTTATGTTAAGGATGTTTGTTGGTAAAATGCGCAAGTTTTTCTTACTTTTATTAATTTTTTTGCCGTTTATTTCTTTGGCTGAAACACGCTTCGTTTCTATCAAAGAATGTATAGATATAGGAATACAGAATAGTCCTGACGTGGCCATTGAGTTTGAGAATCAAAAAATCGCCGAAGCTGGTCAAAGAAAGGTTGAATCGCTAAAAAAACCTTCTGTGTCATTTGACGCACGTACAATTACTGATAAAATTGATACGGATTCTGAAGAGAAAGAAAGATCCAAATCTCTTCAGTTTTACAAGCTTGAAGATTATAAAATCGGTTTGTTTTCGGGTGTAAGCGCGAGATATAAGTTGCTTCATCCTGATTATTCGAGTAAACTAGATTTATCCAAGAAAAGTGTTGAGCTTGCAAGATTATCTGAATATATTAAGAAATCAGAAATTATTCTGAGTATAAAAAAAGCATATTATAATTATCTTCTTTCAAAACATATATCTGCGCTTAAGGCTAAGATTGAAGAAAATTATAAGAAAAGACTGAATGTTGTTTCTGTATTGGTTAAAAATGGAGAAAGGCCTATTCTGGATTTAAGTACCGCTGAAGTAAATTATGCCAGGGCTTCTCTTGATTATCGAAAGGCTAAAAATGATCAGGATTATAGAAAAAAGGATCTGCTTGCCTCCATGGGCATTTTTGAAGTAGTCGAAGGAGACTATGATTTTCTGGATATTGATGAAGTAACCGAGTTTACGTTGAGTCTTGATTCAATTCTGGAACTTGCAGATAATAATTCTCCTTTGCTTATGGTTGCTAAGTATAAAAAAGAAATGAGCCGTTTGGAAATTGCTATTTCAAAAGCCGGTGATAATCTATCAGTTGACGTTGTAGGTTCTCTGGGTTATCAAAATGAAACTCTTTACAAACGTAAATATATGAAAGAAAATACTGATAAGAAGAACTGGAATCTGATTTATTTACTGAATATAGTAGCATCTATGCCTCTTTATACCGGAGGAGCGTATTCGGCTTCCGTAGACGAGTCTATTGCAAAATACAATAAAGAAAGTTATAATGAGCTAAGTGTATCAAATGATATAAAGAAAAAGATTTCTGCGACGTATTCTTTGATGGTTGTAATGATGGATCAGATGAAAATTTCCAAATTAAACGTTGAAAACGCAAGAACTAATCTTAGATTAGCGCAGTTGAGTTATGATAGCGGAACAGGCTCTCAGTTGACATTGCAGACAGCCGAATACTCTTTATTTCAATCTGAGATGGAAATTTTAAGTTCTAAATATGAATATCTTCAAAATCGTGCTGTTCTGGCAAATATGATTGGTGTTGATGAGGAATTGCTGTGCAAAAAATAAAGAAAAAATATTTCCTGATACTTCTTGTTATTATACCTGTTGTAATTGTTGCTTTTAAGTTTTGTTCAACCAATAAAGCTGTTATTTATGAATACGCTAAAGTTTCTTCTGGTGAAGTATCTAAAACGATTGCTGTTCAGGGTAAATTGGATTTATATGAATCATTTCTTGTATCAAGCCAGGTTCAAGGTTCTGTTGTGGGAGTTTACGCTAATTTTAATGATATTGTTTCAAAAGGAGAGAAGCTTGCATCAATTGAATCATCGGTCACTGATCAAAAAGTCTTTTCTTATGCTGAAACACACCGAAAGGCAAAATATGAGCTTGAAAGTCAGCGTGAATTTCTTGAAAGTAAAAGGAATCTTTATTCGGAAAGTTTAATTTCGAAGAAAGAATTAGATTTAGCACAAAGAAGTTATAATTTGGCATTAGCCAACTATGATTCTGTAAAAATAAAATATGAAAATATATTGGAAGAACAGCGTTCAAAAATTGTTTTTTCGCCTACTAGCGGTATCATTATTCAGGTTTGGGCAGAACTTCGCAAACCAGTTAACGGTGGTACTCCGCTATTTTTGATAGCACCGACTCTTAAGAAAATGAAACTTATTATTGATGTCGATGAATCCGATGTAGGAAAAGTTTCAAAAGGTCAGCAGGTTGAATTTTCAGTTAGTGCATATCCAGATGAGAAGTTTTATGGTACAATCGAACAGGTTAGAATGAATCCTAAAAACGTAAACCAAATCGTGACATACGAATCGTTGGTTATTTGTGATAACTCAAAGGATTTACTTCGCCCGGGGATGACTGCATCTGCAGTTGTTAAGATTGACCGGAAAGATTCGGTGTTGCGCGTACCAAATCAGGCTTTTTCGGTAAATCCGGAAAAATTTACTCCTGAACCGGGAGTACGTTATTTGTGGGTAAAGAGATCAATTTCTGCAGGCTCAAAACCGATAAAACGGGTTAAAGTTATTACCGGTGTTGAGGGTGATTTTTTTACTGAAGTAATGAAAGGTTCGCTTAAAGAAGGCGATGAGGTTTTAATAGGTTTTTATCAGAAAGAAATGGATTGATCATGTCTTTGAAAAAAGTAATTGAGATTAAAAATTTATTTAAAACTTATGGTAATGATGAAGAGACGGCTGTTAGAGCCCTCAAAAATGTGAATATTAATATTTATTCTTCTGAATTCGTATCCATAATGGGTCCATCCGGATCAGGAAAAACGACATTTATGAATATTCTTGGTTTTCTTGATGTCCCGACCTCAGGCCAGTATTATATTGACGGAATTGACGGTAGTCATCTTTCAAGTGATGCTCAAGCAGAAATCAGAAATAAAAAGATTGGTTTTGTTTTTCAGGGTTTTAACCTTTTGCAGAGAACAACAGCTTTAGAGAATGTCATATTGCCGCTTTATTACAGAGGAAATATGGATTCTAAGACTATGCATAAAAAGGGCATGGAAATGCTTGATATAGTAGGTCTTTCAGCTAGAGCGGGGCATCATCCTAATATGCTTTCCGGCGGGCAACAGCAGCGTGTTGCTATAGCAAGAGCATTGGTGAATGATCCAGCTATAATTCTTGCGGACGAGCCGACAGGGAATCTTGACACAAAGACTACAAATGATATTTTGAATTTGTTTACTCGTTTGAATGATGAACTTGGAATTACCATTATTATTGTAACTCATGAGCCTGATGTTGCCGACTTTACTAAACGAAAAATTGTATTCAGAGACGGCGTTGTAATTAAAGATGAAAACGTCAAGAAAAGAAAAAAGGTTGGTTATAACAGGGATAAATTTGAATAATGATTCTTGATTCTGTTGCATCCTCTTACAAGGTATTACGCGCAAACAGAGCGCGTTCAATTCTTACCAGTTGCGGAATTATTATCGGAATTGCATCTGTAATTATGATGATTGGACTTGCTTCAAGTGCCCAAGTTGCAGTAAAAAACAAAATATTTTCTTACGGTAAAAATGGAATGTCGGTAATTCCGAGACTTGGTGGAAAACTGCTTTCAAAGAGAGATGTTCCGGAACTTAAGAAATATAGGCAATTTAGATACGTTTCACGTGTTTTATCACAAAAAGATATTTTAGTAAAGTATAGAAACAAGAGCCAGATTACACGTATTTACGGTACAGATAATGATTTTTTATTTTTACAAGGACGTAAGCCTTTATTCGGAAGAATGTTTACTGATGATGAACTTGTTAGAGGAGATAAAGCTGTAATCCTAGGTGATTCCGTAAGGATTAAGTTTTTCGGTTTTTCAGATCCTACCGGAAAAATTATTTTTATAAGCAATCAACCGTTTCGTGTAATAGCATCGCTTTATCGAAAAGGTACATCATTAACTGGCGAAGACTTTGATAATATTTGCGTAGTGCCCGCAAAAACTTCTGAGTATAATCTAGGATTTTCGCCTTATTCAGCAGTCATTTATGCTTCTGCAATTGATGAGAAGACTTTTGGTGAGGCTGTAACTCTTGCTGATTCATATTTCAGAGGTATTCATTCTCTTAATGCAGAGGATCCAAGTGATTTTGATATTGAAACAAATTCAAAGAATCTTGAAATAGCGGATAATATTTCAAGAACTCTTACGTATTTGCTGATTGCAATAGCCTCAATATCATTGATTGTCGGCGGAATAGGTATTATGAATATTATGTTGGTATCAGTAAATGAAAGAACGCGTGAAATAGGTATTCGTATGTCTATAGGTGCAAAAAAAAGAGATATTTTGACACAATTTTTGACAGAGTCTGTCATACTTTGTTCTTTCGGGGGTATTCTGGGTATTTTATTCGGATTAACCGGATACTTTTTTATCGCATTTTATTTAAATTGGGTATTTGTTTTTTCTGCTTTATCGATAATTATTTCATTTTCGTTTGCTTTTGCTGTTGGTATATTTTTTGGATTCTATCCCGCAAAAAAAGCATCGGAATTGAATCCGATAGAAGCATTGCGAATGGAATAAATTATGTTAAATGACAATTGTTGCCGATAATGTAATGAAAGGTTGTACTGCGACTAAAAATATAAGTATAAAAATTATTCTATTTTCTTAATTTATCTATAAAGACATAATCCGTACACTGCCGATATTATTTGTATAATACGGTTCCATGATAATGGAAAAAGGAGATAACAGTGGCGGATTTTAAAGAAATTGACAGGTTTAAGCGTTTTCTAAAAGTAGAAAAAGGATTATCGTCAAACTCAATTTTCTCGTATACGTATGATTTGAAAAAGTTTAATGCTTTTCTTGAAGATTCAAATAAAAATATTATGAGCGCGAGCCAGGATGACATAAAAAAGTTTTTGTCATTTGAGAAGACAAAGCGAAATAATTCAAGCCGCACACTTGCAAGATCTCTAGCAGCAATAAGACAGTTTTACAATTATGTATCAATAACTCTTGAAGTTCCTAATCCTACAGAAAAAATAGAAACACCGCAAATACGGAAGTCATTACCCGATTTTTTAAGCACAGAAGAAATAGATAGATTGTTCAATTCTATTTCTGATGATGATCCTTTTGAGTTGCGCGATAAAACAATGTTTGAACTTCTTTACTCCTGCGGCATGAGAATCTCTGAAGCGATAGAAATAAAAATAATGGATATTGATTATGAGTCACGCTTTATAAAACTTTCAGGAAAAGGAAACAAAGAAAGAATCGTACCGATTGGTCTTCAGGCTGTAAAAATGATCAAACTTTATGTTAAAAAGTCAAGAGGTGAAATTCTCGGAAAAAGAGAAAGTGAATTTCTTTTTATAAGTAAAAAAGGTTCGAAGCTTAACCGCAAAAGCGTCTGGAGACTTCTTAAAGGATATGTAGACAGGACTAATATAAAAAAGAATATAACTCCGCATACACTTCGTCATTCATTTGCAACTCATTTGATTGAGAACGGGGCTGACCTGCGCTCTGTTCAGGAACTTCTTGGACACATGGATATATCAACTACTCAGGTATATACGCATCTTGCTAAGAAAAAACTGCAGGAATTTCACAGTCAGTTTCATCCAAAAGGATAATTGTGAAGAAATATTTTGCTATAGCTTTTTCTTGCCTAATACTTTCTTGTTCTCCATCCGCTTTGCGCATAAAGCAAAGCGGAAAATATTCATCATCTGATTTTAAAACAATTGATGTTAGAATAATTGCGGGAGCAGAAAAGATTAATATATTTACATCAGCGAAACTTAATTCAAAATATTTCTCCACAGTTTTAAATTCAAAACGTTCAATTGAAATAAAACCAACAGAAGTTAAGTCTGAGATGTTATTAGAATCATCCGACGGCATTATCGGAGTTAACGGTGTGAAGTACCGCGGTTCACTAATCATTAGAAAAATTGCAAATAGAATTGAAGTCTGTAACAGAATATCTCTTGAAGATTATTTGAAAGGTGTAGTCTCTTGTGAAATGAGCGGTAACTGGCACATTGAAGCTCTTAAGGCTCAAGCAGTTGCGGCAAGGACTTATGCCGTATATTTCTTGAATAAAAAATCTAATATAAATTATGATCTGGATTGTACAACCAGTTTTCAGGTTTATAAAGGGTATTCTTCAGAAAGTAAGTCGGGCAATACTGCTGTTGATAAAACTTCAGGTCTGATAATGACTTATGACGGTGAACCAGTGTTGTCTTTTTTCCATTCTACATGCGGAGGTTGGACTTCTGATAATGGCAATGTGTGGTCAGGCAAGAACCTTCCATATCTTAAAAGAATTAAATGTGAATATTGCTCTGATTCTCCAAAATATGAATGGAAAGAAAAGATATCAGTAAGCGAAATCAAGTCATTACTTGAAAAAAATGGAAAACAAACCGGAAAAATTAAATCTATTAACCTGAAACGTTCTTCTGAAAGAGTTATAACTGTGATTATACGTCATTCGAGCGGTGAAATAGTACTTAGCGGAAATGAGTTTAGGAGAATAATCGGTGCTGAACGGTTGAGATCATTATATTTTACAACAAGTATCAGTGGAAAAAATATAGTTTTTGATGGAAAAGGCTGGGGGCATGGTGTAGGAATGTGTCAGTATGGTGCTAAAAAACTTGCTGAGAAGGGAAAGGATTATTCATTTATTTTGAAATATTATTACTCCGGTATCAATGTTAAAAAAGGGTACTGAGCGATTAGGCGAAAATGACTTGACGTAATAAATATTAATATTATGATAAATTACGGACAGATACTATGAATATTGAAAGTGCAGACAAAGGAACTTATGCTGTTGTTACTTTTGCGGGATCTCTTTCTAATGAGTTTACCGAGGGTGCACATAAGGAAATTAAGAAGTATCTTAATTTGAAAAGTAAAGATATTATAATTGATATGCGCGATGTTTCCTTTCTCTGCAGTGCAGCTCTTGGTCTTTTGTTTTCCTGTATGAACGAAGCCAATGACAATAGAACAAAATTCGTTGTCAGCGGTTTACGTGATGACATACGGGAATTGTTTGTTATTACAGGTGTCGATCGCCATCTAACAATATATGACTCGATTGAAGAAGCCGAGAATAATATTCTTTAATGAAAATAATTGTATGTCTGGGAAACCCCGGTGTAAAATATAAATGGAACAGGCATAATGCAGGTTTTCTTGCGGGAGATTTTCTTATTTCGGAGTTCAATTTACCTCAACCTAAGAAAAAAGGTAATCTGCTTTTTTCTCAATCTCAACAGTTTTCGGTTATTTTTCCTCAGACATTTATGAACTTAAGCGGCGAAGCTGTTATACCTTTTATGAAAGCTTCAAACTGTGATTTTAATTCTATTATAGTTATACATGATGAACTGGAAATTCCTTTCGGTGATATCAGATTAAAAGATGGCGGTGGGCATAAAGGACATAATGGAATACGTTCAATAATGCAGATGGGCGGAAGCGGTGAATTTAAAAGAATTCGTTTCGGTATTGGCCGGCCTGATCCATCAATGTCTGTAGCGGACTATGTCCTTTCTGATTTTAATAAAGACGAAAAAGAAAGTTTTCCATCTGCAATGAGAAAAGTAAAAGAGATTATTGAGAATTCTTTTTTATAAAAAGCTTGATAAAATATCACTTCTGCAATATATGTGGAAAACGTTTGCGCGGAGGTGTATATGAAATCAATTTTAATTACAGGTGCTGATAAAGGACTGGGATTATCTCTTGTTGAGAAATTTTCTGATAACGGATATGATGTATATGCTGCACATCTTGAAGAAAAACCTGACAGCTTGATTAAACTATCAAAGAAAAACAATTCTATAAAACTGATTCGTATGGACGTTTCTTCTGATGAATCAGTTTTCAAGGCTGCAAGTGAATTTTCAAGATTAAATGCGGAAGGGAGTATTGACATTCTTCTCAATAACGCGGGAGTTCATTTTGAAGAATCATATGCTTCTCTTGAAAATGTTGATTTTGATATTGCCTTGAGAACCCATAATATTAATTCACTCGGTCCGTTAAGAATAGTTAAATCATTTCTTCCCTTTGTAAAAAACGGAGATAAAAAGCTGATATTAAATATTTCATCAGAAGCTGGAAGCTTGTCGGATTGCTGGAGAGAAAAAGAGTTTGATTACTGTATGTCAAAAGCCTCGGTAAATATGCAGAGCATACTTCTTCAGAATTATTTAAAAAAAGATAGAATTAAAGTAATAGCTGTTCATCCCGGATGGATGAGAACAGACATGGGCGGATCTAAAGCTGACATCGATTCAAAAGAATCGGCAGACGGAATATTCGACCTTGCTGAAAAAGATTTTGCCCTGAATGATCCAATATATATGGATTACAAGGGCAAGATCATGCATTGGTAGAACACCAGTCTGCTGCATTTCTAATAAGCTTTTGAATGTTCTCGTTCTCAAATGTTTTTTTGTCATGACCCGGCGCGAGATATGCAATCCGGCCTTTGCCGGTATCTTTTATCCATAACGAAGGTGAAGAAGTTCCGTCCTCTGATGTGCTTTCAATTATAACGTTGAAAGAATCGAAATCGTAAAAATTAAAAATATAAGGTTCTTCGTTTATTGAAAAGTCGTCAATGTTTTCAGTAATGAAATGTTTCTTCGAAACATGATAATTTATCTTTTGATATACGGGATGCTCTTTGAATTCCGCTCCGATTATATCGCGGAATCTGTGATTGCTCTGAAGTGATATTCCGTTGTGGATAACGAGAAATCCTCCGCCGTATTTTATGAATGAATGAATTTGCTGTATAACCTGATCCGGAATTGTTTTATCCCAAAGATCAAAATATGAAATTGCACAACGAAATTCTCCTGATGAAAGTTTGCTTATATCCGAAATATTATCAGAGAAGATTATTTCATATCCGCCTGAAAGGGCGGATGTGAAATAATCTCTTACAGGATTAATCGGATGATAAGTCGCTTCGGTATTGCTTCCGAAAATAATTATTTTTTTCATAATTTTAGTTTTTCCCAAACTCTGATTCAAGAGCACCGAGAATAAATGCGACTGGTGCGTTCCAGTTTATTGCTATTTCATTGCAGGAATAAGCTCCTCCCGCATCAACATAACATTTTGCAGGAGAAAAATCAAAGTAAGACTGACCGTCTTCTCTTCCCTGATTTGCTCCGCCGGCTATCAATCCGGGCACAGGAGGTTTTACTCCGTCAGCTGAACTGGGTCTGTGATGCGGCTGAATGACGGGATTTGATCCAAAACCGCCCATAAAACAATAGTTTACTGCGTTTCTTCCGAAAATATAATCCATCATTTCTGATGCCGCGTAAAGATATTTTTTATCATTTGTTATACGGTATGCGTATATCAGAGATATACCGTAGTTAGCGATATCGGAATTGGACCCCCATCTGAAACGTTTATTGATAGGTATTCTATATGGATTTTTTTTTATTTCAGAAAGTGTATTGTCAGCAAATGAGGTTACTGCTTTTTTTGCGTTATTTTTAACTGTTTCGCTGAATGTATTTTCTGTTACAGCTATTGAATGATATGCTAGTACCATAAGATTTTGCCATTCTGCAGGTTTTTTTATACCGTCAGGTTTTATCATGTTTTCAACATGTTTTGCATATTCGTCTTTTCCGGTGGTTATGAAAAGTTCAGTATATGCAGCGAGGAATTCATCTGAAAAATCTGTATCTTCATAAGGTCCTGAACCGTTGGTATTGTCCGGTTCTTTAATGTTCGGATTTGCTTCAGCCCATTTTACAGCAGCTTCAGCACGTTTGATGCAATCCGCTGCATAAGAAGAATTATATTCTTTATATACTCTTCCGGCCTGTGCCATTGACGCAGCAAAGTTCAGTGTGGATGTTGTAGATTTTCCGATTATGAAACGTTCTACCTTGTCGTCTTCGGGCATTACCATCGGGGGCCATTGGTTTGTGGCAACTTTAAAGAATACACCTCCGTCTGAATCCTGCATGGTTTTAAACCAGTCAAGTTCATATTTGATTTCATCCAGGAGATCGCTTTTTCCGTTTCCGCTTTCCGGAATATTCAGATCATCGCCTATTGCAGAAGGGTAAAGTTCGTAGAGTGAAAGTAGAGTCTGGCATGATATTCCGGCGTTGACTATATATTTGCCGTAATCCCCCGCGTCATACCATCCTCCAGGAACGGATTTTCTGCCTTCTTTGCCGACTGTTTTATCAAATTGAAGATTTAAATCTGGATGCCCGGCGTTGCGTTTCCAGAGACCTGCATGTTTTTCTTTGAGAGGAACAGAACATCTCTGATAATAAAATGCTTTTACTGAAGCTTTTAGAGTTTCTTTGTTTGCTTCATTTGAAATTTTAAAGGGATATGAATCATCAAGCCCCTTAATTTTAATGATATATTCCCCCGGTTCCTTAAGATTTGTAAAATTTCCGTTTTTTACATCTTCATTAGAGAGATCCCATATTCCGCGTTTTTCAAGTTTTCCGCTGAAAACCATTTCGCCTCCGACTTTATGAACTTCAAATGAAGATTCATCGGTTCCTACTGCGACAAAATATTTCGGAGATTCAGGGTAAAAAGCTGTCTGTATTGCCCTGATAGCTTTATCTGAACTGAGTTTTTTGCTTTTTCCGCATGATATCAGTAAAATGAAAGCTGATAGGCATAAAATCATAAATTGTATTTTTTTCATAATTGCACCATCCAGTAATTAATGCCAAATTATTCTAATAGCAAACGTTTGCAAGAAAAAAATATCATTGGACTTTTTTTAAAAAATTCTTGAAACTTAAGGAATTCTAATGTAACATAATACGGTAAGCATTAAATAAGCTTTTCGGAGGTTGGAATGGATCAGAAGGATGAGTTTTCTTTGCGGGAAGCGCTTTTGGTTTATGCTCAGGCTAAGATAAAAATAGCTAAAAAATTCCGAAAGGGCATCAGCCGGGAAGATTTTTCTGATTTCGAAAAAGAACTCTCCAGAATAGATAAGATTCTGAAAAGATGCGAAAAAAAGCTCCAGAAAGAAATTTCATGAAACACTCTGATTTCTTAGCGACATAATCAAAAAATTACTCAATTAATCTCAAAAAAGACCGAAATTCAATATGAAAGACTGTATTTTTTGAGAGGTGCCTTTATGATGAGATCACTTTGGACTGCTGCGAGCGGAATGACAAGCCAGCAGTTTCACATCGATACTATTTCTAATAACCTTGCCAACGTGAATACTTACGGCTTTAAAAAGATGAGAGCCGAATTTGAAGATTTGATTTACCAGACTGAACTTATGGCCGGAACTCCAGCGACGGAAATAACTGAAATTCCTACAGGAATTCAGGTTGGTCACGGTGCGCGTGTTTCTGCAACACAGAAAATGTTTCAGCAGGGTTCTCTTCAATCGACAGAGAATAAGACTGATATTGCCCTTGAAGGTGAAGGATTTTTCAAGGTTCTTCTTTATGACGGCAGCGAGGCGTATACACGCGACGGATCTTTTAAGGTTGATTCTAACCGTCAGCTTGTAACTTCCAACGGTTATCTTCTTGAGCCTCCTGTTGTTCTTCCTGAAGATTTTATCATGGACACTTTGAGCATAAGCAAGGACGGAAGAATTTCTGTAAATGTAATCGGAGATGAAGATCCTGTTGAAGTAGGAACGATGGAAATTTACCGTTTTGTCAATCCGGCGGGACTTTCAAGTATCGGAAGTAATTTATACAAAACAACTGCGGCAAGCGGCGAAGAAATTCCCGGTCAGCCTGGAATGAACGGAATGGCAAAAGTTCATCAGGGTTTTCTTGAAATGAGTAATGTTAAAGTCGTCGAAGAAATGGTTAATATGATTGTTGCCCAGAGAGCTTATGAAACCAATTCAAAAGCCATTCAGACTTCGGATTCAATGCTTGCGACAGCGATAGGGCTCAAACGCTGATGAAGGCTTTTTATAAACTGGGTATGATTTTATTGTTTCTGCCGGTATTTCTAATGGCTGATATTAAGGTATTTTTATATCCTAATGCGGTACATGATTCAAGTGCGGTTAAAGTTTCAGATATAGCATTTGTTGAAGGCGGAAGTGAAGAAAGCGATCATGTCCGAGAAGCTGTCATTGACCGTAAGTATTATTCTGATTCAATAATCGATTTACGTGAACTTAAAGAAGCTTTAAAAGATATTTCATCCGAGCCTGTTATAATTTACGGCAGCGGGGTCCGGTTGACTCTGAAAGAAAAAGAAGAAAAACCTCCGCGCGAAATTATTGTATTTAAAGGCGATAAGGTTGATGTAGTAGTTAAAAGAAAAGGGATAATTCTTGAATTCATGGGTATTGCCCAGAAGGACGCCGCAAGCGGAGACAGGGTAACTGTTGAACTCGGGAAAAAAGGATATATAAAAGGTATACTGAGTCCGGACAAGGTCGTGGAGATCGGAATATGAAAAAATATTTTATTATATCTGTTATTCTTTTTTCTGTGCTGATTGAAAGCAAAACTTTATGGCGCGACAGAAATATATATTCATCAGCGGAAGCTGTAAGAGTCGGTGATACCGTAGTGGTTTCTGTTTCTGACTTAAGCAGAATGAAGTTTACACTAAACATGAAGAGCAAGAGCAATTCTGATATCACGTCGAATCCGGATATAAATCTGACAGGATTCCTTCCAAAGATAAAATCCGACAGAAGTTCTGATAATAATGATACATTAACAGTTGATTCTAAAAATGCTCTCAATATGAATATTGCAGCTGTAATTACGGGAGCTCAGGGCAGAAATTTCGCGATAGCCGGATCAAAAGAATATATAATCAACGGTGTTTTTACCAGGTTTGCAGTCAGCGGAATTGTAGATCCGGCTCTATTAAACGGCAGTGTAATAAAGGCTGATAATATAGTTAACTTTCGTCTGGATATTATGAGTACTAAGCGCGGAATAGGAATGAATCTCAATCGACCTGCTCCGGCTGAAGGGGAGCAGGCTAAAGGTGATTTAACGGAAACAGAGAAGCAGAGAATAATCGTTGATTATATCAATAGAATGCTTGAGGAGCTTACACGTCGATGAAAAAAATAATTCTGACAGTAATGCTGTTTATACCAATTATACTTTTGGCTGAATCAACAGTAAAAGTCAGAGACTTTTGTTTCATAGACGGTTTAAAAGAAAATCAGTTGATAGGTTACGGAATTGTCGTTGGTCTTCAGGGAAGCGGTGATTCAAAGCTTGCTCTAACTAACGCAAGCATGAAGAATCTATTGAAGAACATGGGAATCAGTGATCCCGATATATTTAAATCGAAAAATGCGGCGGCAGTTTTGGTTACAGCTAAGCTTCCGTCGATCGTCAGAGTCGGCGACCGTATTGATGTTACAGTCGCTTCAATCGGAGATGCTAAATCGCTAGATGGAGGCGTTCTTCTTCAGTCGGCTTTGAAAGGGGCTGATGATGTTATTTACGCTGTTGCGCAGGGCAATCTGACTCTCAAAGAAAATTCAAAAAATAAAATGAAAAGCGTAAAAACAAGCGGATTCGTTTCGCAGGGTGCGCTTGTCGAAAAGAATGTTGAAACAGAATTTATCCAAAACAACTCATTTACTCTTGTGCTGAATGAACTTGATTTCTCGGTTGCTGATGAGCTTTCGAAAATGGTTGAGGAAGAATATCCGGATGCGAAACCTCTAGTGTCACAAAGCGGAAGAATTACTTTTAATTTTCCGACTGATATTTCACAGAGCGAATTTATCTCGAAAATAATGGAAATGGAAGTTACCCCGAAGTATAAGGCAAAAGTCGTTATCAATGAAAAAGACGGAACAATCGTCATGGGAAGCGATGTTAAGATATCAGAAAGCGTTGTTTCAAAGGACGGCTTGACTGTTAAGATTGACGGTCAAACGGAAAAAACTGCTGCGGCAATGATAAAAGAATCTTCAACGGTTAAGGATCTTGTCGATGCATTAAATTACGTTAATGCAAGCGGCTCGGATTTGGTTGCCATTATCAAAGCGCTGAAGGATGCCGGAGCGCTTCACGCGGAACTTGTAATCAAGTGAGGTAATATGGAAGTTAATTTTATTGATCAGGCTTTGTCTTCAAAAGCAAGTTTAAAGATTGAAGATATTAAACGCAAAAGCGGATCTTCGGAAACATCAGAAAATTTCGCAGAAATGTTAACTGAAACTATTTCTGAAAAGGAAACAAAGCAAAAGCCTGTTGACAAAAAGCTTATGGACACATGCATTGAAATGGAATCGCTTTTTGTTAAGCAAATGCTTTCTTCTATGAAAAAAAATGTTGATAAGGGAGAATTTCTGCACGGGGGATATGCTGAAGAGATTTTTGAAGATATGCTCTATGATGAGTATGCTTTAAATATGTCCAAAAACTCTAATATGGGTATTGCAAAAAGCCTTTACGAAGAATTGTCCCGCATAAGGTAAAAATGAATATTGCTGTTTATTTGCGAATTGTCGAAGGCCGGAATTACTGCTTTATTGACAAGCTTTCGGAATCCGCACTGGAAGCCGCGTTACGGCTTAAGGATAAATCCGGATTTTCTCTGACTGTTTTTTCCTTCGGTTCCGCAATTATTGAGAAAGAATTAAGAAGGGCATATTCCTGCGGAGCGGATAAAATATGCTTAATTGAATCATCAAAAATAAAATCACCGCTGTCTGAAGCATGTTCTGCACGTATAATTGCCGAACGTAATCAATCATCTCTTCTTATTCTTCCTGCGTTTTCTGAAGAATATTCGTTTTCATCTTTTGCGCCGCTCGCGGCTGAAATGCTTTCTTTTAATTATGCTGAAAGAACAGACTCTTTTGATTATCATGCAGGCGGGATTGATCTTTTTTATGAATGGAAGAATTCAGAATTAAAAATGAAAAGATGCGAACTTCCGCTTGTCGTTTCATATATGGGCGGTATTCCTCTCCGTTATCCGGTGTTGAAAGACCGTATATCAGCCGAAACAGCCCCTATTGACAAAATTTCCGATCAGGATATTATTGAGCCGTATTCGCTGATTGAAAACCGTGCTTCAGATAATAATAAAACATTCAGCATGTCGCCGGAAGAAGCTGCAACAGTTGTTATTGATTTGATGATGGAAAAGGGGATGATAAAAATATGAACTGCGGAATAATTTGTGAGTCGTATTCCGGTATAAACGGAGAACAGTATGAGAATTATTTATCCTTTTTGCGTTCTAAAGGCGATACCGTTTATGCATTTATAATTAATGATTCTGATCTTTTCAATAGATGCTCGAAACGTTCTGATTATGCATTTTATCTTAAAGGAATTGATTTCGAGAATATTAAAGAAACAGTACTGCATTTTTCAAATCTGTTTGAAAAGTATTCGCTAGATAATATTTCGAGTCTTTCTTCGATTTATGCTGATATTATTATTCCTCTTATTTCGCTCAAGAAGGAAATTTCTTTTATACCTAATATCTCAAATACAGCTTTTTCTGATAAGCATCAATTTATCAGACGTTTAGGCGATGGTTCTTCTGAGAGAATTGAGAGCATCACTTTAAAATGCTGTTTTACTTTCGGAACTGAACGGCTTGATAAATATGATTCAGAGACTGAGCCGAAAGCTATTTATGAAGAAATATATGATGAGAATTTTATAGAAGATACAATAGTAGAAACTCCAAAGCCGCGTAAAAATCAGAAAACCCGTATTTCTTCACCGGTTTTAAAATCTTATTTATCTGCTGGAAAAGCTCTTCGTGATCATTCGCGATTTGAAAAAACAATTGTACCTGCCGCAAGAAAACTTTCTTGTTTAAGTGCTGTCTCTGTGGATGCCATGAGAGAAGGCATAGCAGGACGAGAAAAATCCATCGGAATTTCTTCAAACTGTATTTCACCTGAACTTTATATTTCAGTTGGAGATTCAGGTTCAATTGAACATCTGAATGCGCTGAGATCGGCAAAGTATATAGTTTCAGTAAATCAGGAATCGCGAAACAGGTATTCATATTTTGCGGATCTCGATATTAAATGCGATATTTCTAAATTTTTGCACCGACTTGACGAAAAAATTTCAAAAATACTGAAATTATAGTTTATAATTCCGTATAAGGTGTTGTATGAAAAAAATATATAAAATATCAGCGTTGATTATTATGGTAATCATTTCATCCGGATGTGATAAGAATCCGGCTGAATATCTGAAATTAAAATCTGTTAAAATTGCTGAAGGCAGTGAATCCGGCGGAGAAAAATCGCTTGATGATCTGCTTGAAGAAACAAAGGAATATGAGAAGGAGATTAATTCGCAGGTCCAGGCTTCCGCAAAATTAGGTCCTGTTTATGAAAAACTCGGGATAAAATATGCTGAAACAAAATCATGGGATTTATCAATTGATTCACTTGAAAAAGCTTTAAAATACGGGAATGATTCGGCTAAAGTTCATTTTTATTTAGGCGCCGCATATTCAAATAGAGGAATGAACCTAGGTGAAAAAAGTGATTTTGAGAAAGCCGTTTTTCATTATAAAAAATCACTCGAAAAAAATTCACTGAACAGCGAAGCTCTTTACGGATTGGCTTTTACCGAATTTTACGGATTAGGAGATAAGGAAAGCGGCCTGAAAAAGATGAAAATTGTTGCCGATTCCGACGAAAGAAATATTAATGCACGTTTTGCCCTTGGTAGAATGTATTACGAATCGGGGAATGCAGCCAGTGCATTATCAGTTTATGAGGATATCTATTCATACGCCCAGAATATGCCTTCCTCATCAAAAAAAGATGATTATATAAAAAACGCCAAAGCAAATATTGATCAAATAACCGCATCATACGGAAACAGCTCAAAATGATTCAGCATCTCCTGGCTCTTTCTATTTCTGCACGAGTTAGCGGAAAAAGAGCCGGTTTATTTCTTAAAGATTATACTCCAAACGAAATCTTTGATCTTATGGGCGGAAATTCTCTTAAAACTGTTGTTCATGCAGAGCCTTTTTACGGTTCTGATCCTATGACTGCCGCTGAAAAGATAATAGATCTTTCCGATAAATTGGGTTTTGAAATCATTTCAATTCTTGATGAATCTTATCCGACGCTGCTTAGAGAAATAGATTCTCCGCCGATTATACTTTATTGTTCAAGGAGAACTGATTTTAAAGACTGCTTTTCAATTGTCGGAACCAGAATGAGCGACAGAATATCCGAAAAAATAGCTTTTACGATTGCAAGGCTGTTATCTGAAAGCGGTTATACCATTATAAGCGGTTTAGCCGCCGGGATTGACAGATTTGCCCACCTTGGTGCATTAAAAGGCGGATGTACGGTAGGAGTTATGGCAGGTGGCATTGATCAGCAATATCCTCCTTCAAACCGTGATATATATACAATGATTAGGGCTTCTCAATCATCAGCTTTTATTACAGAAATTCCGCCGTTTATAAAGGGTCAGAAATGGTCATTTGTGAGGCGAAATAGAATTATAAGCGGCTTGTCCCGGTGGACTCTTGTGGTTCAAGCCGGTGATAAGAGCGGAGCAATGATTACCGCAAGATGCGCTCTTGAGCAGAACCGAGAAGTTATGGTCTGTCCCGGTAATACGTTTGATCAGAGTTATTACGGATGCGCAAGGCTGATCAGGCAGGGCGCTGCACTGATTTCTTCAATCGATGATGTTTTTGAAGAAATGGGTATAAAAAAATCAATGAATAACAGTCAAAGTGAGGATTTGTTTCTGTTATCAGACAGAAAATCAAAAATTAAAGAAGATCATGATATAATTTCTGCGATTAAGAATAATAATCTAAATGATATTGATTCTATTTCAAGACTTTTAAATATGAAAATCAGTGATATTGCCGAAGCTGTTACGCTTCTAGAGATTCAAGGAGAGCTGCATAGAGAGGGAAATAAAATTTTTCTAAATAAAAAACTGTTTATCTGATTAAATAGTGACATCTTGCTTGACAAAGTAATACTAATGATATTTGAATGCAGTCGCGTTTTTATTATTCGCGGTTTTCCGCTTAAGGCAGGAAGTAAAAAATGGAAATTTCCTTTGACTCTTATCTTCATAATGAGGATGACCCTCCCAGCAAAGGAGATTCGGCTGATGTCCCGCTTCCAGCGGTTTCTTCGATAGAAGGAAATAATGTCCGAACATTAAGACCCAAAAAACTTCCGTTTGCCTTTTCAGAAAATGCTGCTTCATTTTACAGGAAGCATTTTCCGTATTCAACACCTTATGACTGGTGTGACTGGCATTGGTAGCTTAAAAACCGAATAACAACTCTTTCAGCACTTGAAACGATCATTGATCTCAGAGATGATGAACGATCTGCTTTGCAATGTGACATCAAAGGACTGCCTTTTTCTGTTACACCGTATTATATGAGTTTGATTGCATCTGATAATTCTGATTCACCTCTTCGTAAAACCGTTATTCCGCGAATAGATGAGAGGAGGATTTCTGAAGGGGAGGAAATTGACCCATTGTCGGAAGAATCAGATTCTCCCATACCGGGGATCATCCACCGTTATCCGGACAGAGTTCTTTTTCTTGTTACTGAATTCTGTTCTGTTTTTTGCCGTTATTGCACCCGTTCAAGGATGGTGACGGAAAAAAAGACAATTTCAAAGAGGCAATGGGAAAACGGGATTGAATATATTCGAAATCATCCCGAAATACGTGATGTTTTGATTTCTGGGGGCGATCCGCTAACTCTGCCCACTGAAAAACTGGACTGGCTGCTTAGCAAGCTTAGAGAAATTAAGCATGTTGAAATAATCAGAATAGGAACAAAAGTTCCTGCTGTTCTTCCTCAACGTATTACAAACGGGCTTGTTGCAAAACTGAAAAAGCATCATCCTCTTTGGATAAGCGTTCATTTTACTCATCCTGATGAGTTTACTGCAGAAGCAGCCGAAGCCTGCCGCCGACTGGCAAATGCAGGAATTCCGCTTGGCAGTCAGACTGTTCTGCTGAAAGAGGTTAATGATTCAGCTGAAGTTATGAAGCCTCTTGTCCACTTTCTTCTGAAAAATCGAGTTAAACCGTACTATCTCTATCAGTGCGATCCTATTGTGGGTTCATCGCATTTTCGGACAAAGGTAGCCAAAGGCATTGAGATCATTGAGTCTTTACGCGGTCATACTTCTGGTTATGCTGTTTTTAATTATGTAATAGATGCCCCCGGGGGCGGGGGCAAAATACCTCTTCTTCCTGATTATTTTAAGGGCAAAGACGATAAGGGAAACGTAATTCTTCGAAATTATGAGGGAAATCTTTTCTCATATCCTGACATCTGATTCATTCTGTTTTTCAGTAGAGTCCTAAAAATATTCTTGCCTAATAAATAAGCCTGGAAATAATCACAAATAATGCATATTTTCAGGTTTTTCCGTTTATAATCAGAATTTTGGAGTTCATATGTTTCTTAAGTCGATGGAGCTCTTCGGTTTCAAGTCATTTGCCGACAGGACAAAAATAGAATTTGAACAGGGTATCACTGTTATTGTCGGTCCTAACGGTTGCGGAAAATCAAATATCGTTGACTCCGTAAAATGGGTTCTTGGAGAAAAGCAGGCTAAAAATATCCGCGGCGAAAAAATGGAAGACGTTATTTTCAGCGGAACAGAGAGTAGAAAATTTCTTTCTATCGCTGAAGTTTCATTGGCTTTTAACAATGAAACCCGTTTTTTAGGATTTGATTCGGATGTTGTAACCGTAACAAGAAGAGTTCTTCGTGACGGAGAGAGCGAATATCTGATAAATAAATCGCCCGTAAGGCTTAAAGATATAGAACAGCTATTCATGGATACCGGAATCGGAAAAAGTTCTTATTCTGTCATGGAGCAGGGCCGTATCGACATGATTCTTTCTTCCCGTGCGGAAGACCGCCGTTATATTTTTGAAGAAGCTGCCGGAGTATCCCGTTTCAAACTTCAGAAAAAAGAATCTCTTAAAAAGCTCATTGAAACCGGAGAAAATCTTGAGCGAATAAATGATATCATTCATGAAATTGAAAGAGAGAAGGACTTGAAGGCCAAACAGGCAGAAAAAACTAAAGTCTATCTTTCTCTTAAAGATGAGATGAAAAAAAACGACATTAAACTCGTCGCGCTTAAAAACAAAGATCTTGTCAAAAGAAGAGAGAAGCTTTCGGAATCTCTTGCCAAACTCAATGCCGAAAGAGACGAACTTTCTGCCAAAATAAGTTCCGTTTCAACAGAAAATGAAACCGATGAAAAATATAAAAATGACATACAGCTTCAGCTTTTTGAACTAGATAAAAAGCTTCATACGTATAAAATAAAAGTTGAAGATATTGATCAGAAGACTGAGAAAAATAAAAAGCTGATAAAGGAACAGGAAGAGCGTTCGCAGATGCTCATCAGCGAGCTTTCTGAAAGAGATAGTTCAAAGCTTAAGCTGATTGAAGAGAAAGAAAAATCTCTTAAAACAGGCGAAGAAATAAATAAGAAAATAGATGAAGATAAAGTTCAGTTGAAAAACTGTTTTGATAACCGCAAACGTAAAATTGAGTTTATCAATGAGTCAAGAGACAATATTGAAAGAAACAAATCTGATATCAAGTCACTTGAAGCTGATCTTTTAAGACTCAGGGAAGATCTGGAAGTTGTAATCAAGCAGCTTATTGACGCAATTGATAAAAGAAAAGCCGAACTTATGAATTCCGAAGAAGAAAGGCAGAATGTCAGAGGCGATATTCATTTCAAGTTAAGTGCTATTTCAAATAAGCTCAATGAAGCAAAAGAATTTCTGAGAAGCGGTGTTTCCGGTGAAGCTCTTTCTCTAATTGAGTCTATAAATGTTGAAGATCTTGCGTCAAAGATATCCATGTTTGAGAGCTATGAAGACGGGTTTCGAACAATTCTTTTTGATAAGACAGGTATTCATGCTCAAAAGGAAAATATTGATTCTCGGATAAGAGATAAATCAGCTTCGATTGAAAACAAGCGTTCAGAAAATCAGAATCTCGAAAATGCAATAGCAGAAGCACAGCGGGAACTTGAAAGCATCAATGAAATGATTACACGAATCGAAAAGGATCTTTCGCGCAATGACAGCGAGAGAAGCTGGATAGAAAAACATATTGAATCGCTTGATAGACAGATACTTGATATAGTCAGGCATATCGAAAGCATAAAAACTGAAATATCTAAATCAGAAAAACATATCGCCGAATTAAATGCAGAGATTGAAGATTGGAAGATTAGACTTGTTGAATTTAATGAAAGAACGCAGAGTCTTCATGGAAAAATTGAAGAAAATAAAGTAAAGAAAGATGAAATTGAGAACCGAATTAAAGGACGTAAAGAATCCACTATAGTTGATATGGATAATCTAAATAAAATCAATCAAAGAATAGGTGAATGTGATAAAAACGTAGTAGAATTTGATTATAAGCTTTCTTCACTTGAAGAATATTTATGGATTGAATACGAAAAAAAATTATCCGATCTTGCTAATATTAAAGTAGATGAATTCGAAATTTCTACTTTGAATGAAGAAATTCAAAAAATAAAAAAGAAAATAAGTGATCTCGGCCCGATAAATAATCTTGCGATAGAAGAATTCGCTGATCTCAAAAAGCGTTTTGAGTATTATATTGAACAAAAACAGGATATTGAAAAAGCCAGACAGGATATCATGTCGGTTATAGAAGAAATCAACAATACTTCGATAAACATGTTTCTTGACACCTTTGAGCAGATTCGAAGAAATTTCAGCCAGATTTTTCAGCAGCTCTTTGAAGGCGGACAAGCTGATGTCGCTTTAACTGATCCCGAAAAGATTCTCGATAGCGGAATCGATATTACAGTAAGACCTCCGGGCAAGAAACCTAAAAGTATTACATTGCTTTCGGGTGGAGAGCGGTCTCTTACTGCTATCGCATTGCTTTTTGCAACATATATGGTAAAACCTTCTCCGTTTTGTTTTCTTGATGAAATTGATGCGGCACTTGACGAATCAAACGTTGAAAGATTTTTACGTATGATGAAACAATTTTCGCAGAAAACACAATTTATAATGATTTCACATAATAAGAAGTCTATGAGTGTCGGTTCATCTCTTTATGGAATAACCATGGAAGAACCTGGAGTTTCGCGAGTAATTTCTGTTAAACTCGATAGAAAATAGTGTAACTTTTTTTTTGATGATTGTCATAAATAGATGACGGAGGATATATGAGAAAATTACTATTTGCGGTTTTATTTTCATTTTCTTTATTCGCCGATGATACATTAATTGTCAGAAATACAAAAGTCAGTTATGACATTAATATGAGTGTGATAAGAATAGAATGGGAAAATCTGGGTTATAATTCTTATGCAGTATTAAGATCAGAAAAATTTGATTCTGATTTTACTCAAATTGCTATTGTTGAAAATTCTCTTGTTTATGAAGACTCAAATATTGAAAAGGGCGTAAACTATTGGTATAAGATAATACCTGCGGCGCAAACTGATGCTCAAGTAGCGGCAGAAAAGTATATTTCTGAAGAGAATTATGTTTTGTTTCATACGCCGGTTAATTCAAATTCGTCTGAAGCACAGGCTGTTGAAGCAATAGTTGACAGTAATCCTAATTCTATGCCGGTATATTCTGCATATTCTTCCAAGCCAATTCCATTAGGTTTACCTCTTGATAAACTTTTAAGTGAAAAGAAGCAAACCATAAAAGCTCCAAAAGATCCTGTGCAATTAACTTTGCATAACAGACGCATTAATTACCTGAAAAAGTTTTATATGAATTCAATTAAGCTTTCTCTTGTTATGAGTTTTTCAAAACAGTATATCAACAATGGAGAATTGCGTATATTTGACAATTTCACGAATTATGAGCTTAAAGAAGGAGAAAGAAAAGTTGTTTTTTTCGGCAGCGATTATGACTATGCAGTTGAATTTGAGTCAAAGAAACTATTTAATATTCTCAACGGATCAGAGGATGATGATCTTAAAGAACTGCTTTTAAAGAATGCAGAGACATTTTGTCTTTATTCCGGAGAAAAACCTTATCTTGATAAAGACGGAAAAACACGTTATATTCATACTTTTGACGCGGTGGGTCTTTCAACGCGATATCTTAAAAATGACAAGGATTGGAAAAAGAAAACTATTATGGTATCTACTTCTCGAAAAGATTTACAGCAGAAGCTTCAGAATGCTCAGCGCAGATAAAATATATACAGTATTAATTATTACTTTTGCGGTGATTTCAACTGCCTTTTCCATGGATGGTAAGGCAGTTGTTGTTTCTGCATATGCTACAAGTGTAAATGAACAGCCAGCATCTGTTAAACGAAACATATCTATAGCTTCATCTAAAATAAACGGCATCATTATCAGAAATGGAGAGGTTTTTTCTTTTAACAAAACTGTGGGAGAAGCAACGGTTTCAAATGGATTTATGCCGGCAAATGTTCTTTATCGTGACTCAATAGTTGTTGAGGTCGGGGGAGGTATATGTCAGGTATCTTCAACGCTCTTTAATGCTTTTCTCCTTTCAGGATTTACAATTGTTGAACGTCATCGGCATTTTCAACCTGTAAGCTATGTTCCGCTGGGTCTTGATTCGACAATAAAATACGGGAAAAAAGATTTGCGGGTTAGGAATACTACCGGTAGTGATATCAGAATCCATTGTGAAATTAATGAATCCGTTTTTTCAGTCAAATTGACTTCAAATGCATATTCTGATGAGATTTTTGAAATTTATACAGAAGAAAATGAAATAGCGCCGCCTATTGAAGATGAGCAGATTCAGAACGGTATTGAAGTTGAAGTATTCAGAAGAAAAATTATCAAGGGTAAACTTAAAGAAACTTTTCTGTTGTACAAAGATTTTTATCCTCCCGTGAGAAACAATAATTGATGAAGTTTATTTACTTGTATTTGTTTATTTTTCTTTCTAACAACAGCATTTCATCATGGGAAAACTTAGAATTATATCAGAAGAATCAAATCTCAAATTGGCTTTTTTCGTCATCGATTAATATATTGGATGGTAAATCTGTTCAGAAGACTGATGTAATTTTTCCTCAAATAAAATCAGGTTTGTTTATTACTTTAATTCTAAATAATAAGGTAAGAGGCTGTTACGGAGCTTTTTATCATGATTCCGCTGACTCAAAGTTTCTCATAGAAAAATATCTCCGCGGAGCCTTGCGGTCTGATCCAAGATACAAACCTTTATCTTCTGAAGGAATTGAAAACTTGCAAATTGTTCTGACTTTTGCATCAGAACCTGAAATAGTTGATGATATTTATTCAATTGATACTGAAGAATACGGCATTATGGCTGAATCCGGATCATCGGTTTTTATTTTAGTTCCTGCTGAACTTAAGATGCGCGATCAAGTTGCACAATTTATGACAAAAATAAAAGCTGAGCGTATTTATAAATTTAAATCATATACGATAACTTTCACTCAAATACCATAGCCCCGTCTTGCAGAATTACATCAATGATGTACTTATCACGCTTAGTATTCAGAGGAGTACATAGAACCATTTGCCCCTTGAATTCAAAAATATCGCCTTTTTTCATAAGATCGATATAATCTTTTTTCTCGGAATAAATATGAAAGATAAATGTTGTCTGGTTTGAATTGATTAGGGTAGAAGTTATTCTGTATGCTCTTTTGTACTCAGTATTCTCCTCAACTGATTCTATTACAACTTTAGCTGATATAATGTTTTTTTGAAGAGATAGTATGTATTTATCTTTTTCAATTGGATTCATCTTGGTAATTTTTATTATATTTGAAGAATTGAAAATGAAAATATTCTCTGAAAAAAGAGTTGTTGATGTTAGCAGCAGAAAAGCTGAAGTTAGCAATATTTTCATTTTATTCTTCCGGTTTCAATAAATAATGTTCTGTTCCGCGTTTAATGATAACACTTTCTATTTTGTAGGAGTTTAATTTCATTCGTTTCAAAAAAGTTGTCATATCCGGAGTTTTTTCCCCATTTACCGCTATTATTGAGTCTCCGATTTCAAGAGATTCAATTTTAGAGAATGAGCTGACATCTGATACAACTGGAAAACCTTCAGAATCCTTAGAGACAGAAAAGCCGTATTTTTTTCTGATTTTTTCATAATAAGTATTTTTATCAGTAACATGTTCAGAAAAAATTATTTTTTTATCCAAAAGAATTCCATTTCTTGATACGGTCAGAAACAATTCTGTGTCAATTTTCTTATTTTTGATTAATCTGATAAGAGAACCTTTTGAATTTATTAGAATTCCATCAGCTTCTTTAATTAAGTCTCCTTTCTTTAAACCTGCAATATCAGCCGGAGATCCTGATGTTATTGAAATTATTTTGACATTGCGTTTGTCTGATTCGAATTCTTCTTTTACCAATATTCCAATCCATCCTCTTCGTACTCTTTCGTAAAGAAGCAGATCCTCTGCGACTTTCTTTACAATATATGAAGGAATGGCAAAACTGATACCTTGAAAAGAACCGTTGGAAGTACGTATTGCGCTGTTTATTCCGATCATCTGACCATTAAGGTTTATCAATGGACCGCCCGAGTTTCCGGGATTAATCGGAACATCAGTCTGAATAAAATCTTCAATAGCAGAAAATCCTATATCGCATCTTCCCATTGATGAAATTATTCCGCTTGTTATTGAGTGTCTGAGTCCGTACGGGTTACCAACTGCAATAACTGTTTCTCCCTCGGTGGAATTTGAAGAATCAGCTAATTCTACAGGAATATATTTGCCGTGCTTTAATTTCATCAAAGCCAAATCAGTCTCATAGTCGAATCTGAAGTAATTGCCTGATGTAAATTTTTCAAATTCTGTTTCTGTACCGTCAGAAAGAGTTGCGATATAATAATCCCCTTTCTTTACTACATGATAATTTGTTATTACATGACCTTTAGATGAAATAACGGTTCCGGAACCGTATCCTGTTTTATAATAAACTGTTTTTCCATTAATTGTTTTTGAAGAAAATACAGTAATAAGAATTACGGATTCTTTAGCCTTTTTTGCAGCAGAAGATATGTCATTTGAAAATATAGATGAAGACGCTAAAAGAAATGATAAAAGACTGATTTTTAAATAATTCATCATTTACTCACAAGATCAAAGTATGATTCTTTTTCAATATTATATTTTTTAAGATCTATTTTTTTGTATTTTGGTTTATTTTCAAAATTCAGGTCGTTTATGATCTTTGTTTCGGCTAAAAGGGAGTAAGAAGCAACCGCAACGGCTTCAGCCAAAGCATCTGTTTCTTCAGTAAGAATTTTTCGGAACTTATAACTGGTTAGATATCCGATTTCAATATATGCATTAATTGCGTTTAGAAGAATAGGGTTGAGCCAGCATGAATAATAAGGATCTTTTGCATAAACGTAGTTTTTCATTCCTCGCAATTCGAGTGAGGCGAGCATAAATCTTATAATTTCCATTGTTGCGAAATGATTGTCGCCTCCGAATCCTTCTTCGCCGCCGTCTCTTTTATAGTTTTCGTAAATAGACATTTCTCTTTTCCAAAATCTGGTGTCCGGTGTAAACTTTTCGAGATTTTTGCTGTATGATCCTCTGCTTGAAATAGCTTCTTTTTTCCATGACGCAAAATCCGAATAACTCCATTTTACTATATTCTGTTTGAAGCCTTTGAAATCGGAAGGATTGTATTCAAAGCTAGGGAGTTTAAGCTGATATGATGTGAAGTAAAGTGCTGTATCGTTAACGAAAGATTGAAATGAATCCACGTCTCTTTCTTTTACCAGCCAATAATCGGCTGCATCAGGCATTTTTATGTAAAAATCATCTGAATTTTTATTTTTGTAGTATTCAATTCCTTTTTCAAAATATCTATAAGGAGGAACTATTATTGCAGTAAAACCCTGATGCCTAGGCGGAGGAGAGTAGTCGCAATGAAGAGAAATTACAAGCTGGGGTTTCAGCTTGTTCATTGCAGTTATTCTGCCGTCGGCTATTTCCCCATCTGATGGATAATCAAATATCCTATAAGGAGCATTCGGGTCTTTAATTTTTTTTGCTTCTGCTTCATTTAATGTTTTTGGTCTTGATATGTGACTGTTTATTATAGAATGACCGATAGGTTTGATTCCGTACTTTGAAAGTATTTCTTTAAATTTATTAAATCCGTCTTTTGTCTTTGTCAGTTGCAATATTTCATTTGATTTATAAGCTATTGCATACATCAGTTCGCTTTCTTTTAATCCTAAATGTACTGCGCCGGAACGGAATGTTGAGAGATATTGCTTTGATAAAGGGTCGTATCTGTCGCCGTTTATTGACAGTGGGGGATCATCTGTCCCGCCGTGACCCGGATCAAGGACTACAGTATACTCTTTCATTTTTTCAATATTTAACAATGAAGAATTTGAAAAAGAAAGAATGCTTATTGCAGCGATAATTATCAGTAGTTTTTTTTGTCTCATTTTAATTCTTAAGCAATAAAAAAAGGGGTAAGCCCCCTTTTTTTATTGCTTCAATGTTCTCGTCAAGATTATTTAGGCATCGGCTCATCTTCTTTAAGATTGGTATATTCTGATGCTGTAGTTTTTTTGTTAGGATCCCAGATACGGTTTCTGTTATCAGCTTTGTCTCTGTCGTATTTCCCTCTGAATTCTTTAGGATTGATTTCTTCAAGAATTCTTATAGCGTAAGTTTTTGCAACTCTGTAATGGAAAATAGATGTTGCATAAATTTCATCTGATCTCTGTCTTTCAGCATCATCAAGCTGTCCATAAGCAACTCTTAGTCTCATTTTATTATGAAAGAGTACTTTGTTCTTCTTAGGGTCAGCTGCAGATTTAGAATCCAAAGTGAGCTCAAGTATGTTGTTAGCGCAGAGGTTTAACATTTCAAGAGTGTCTTTTTTGTAAGCATCAGAAATTTTCTGATAAAACTGATTGATCATTTTTTTGTTTTCTTCAAGTTTCACACGAGCGTAAACGATATTTCTTCTGTAAAAAAGATCAACACCGACTTTGTAGCCGTCGTAGCATTTTTTGTAATCTTCCTGCCAGTCGCCGTGAGTATCTTTATAATTTTCTTTGATTACATTTAGAGTGAATATCTGGTCGAGATTAGTCTTCATGAGCTTCTCAACAACATCGTTTGCATGAAATTTAGCTAGATAGTTATCCTCAGGTCGGTCTGCTTCCGAATACTGAGACGCGGGATCGGTTTTACTCTGATCAACTCCTCCGGCAGTAGAATCTGTCTTAGCTGCTTCCTGTGAAAAAGAAATTGTTGTTAAAAAAAGTGCCGCGAATACGAGTGCAAGCGTTTTATACTTTGCCATATTATAACTCCTGTAGTCTTAGCGACGACCCGCATTTATTAGGCGGACATCACACAATTGTTAGTATTCTAATCCATAACCGAGTATAAGCAAGAATTTTTTTTATAAAATTAAAATTAATTCTTATACCGTCTGAAAATAAAATTCCCAATCAACTTATCGGCATACCTGTGCTTATTTATTAGCAAAAAAAATATTTATCATGCATTTTTTCGTTTACATGTATAAACTTTGATTATTCTATCATAAATTTCGTGATGATTTCAATAAGTGAGCCGGAGAATATGATGAACTTTGAACAATGTAGTGAATTGCTTTATAAATTTTCACAGAATGCTTTAGCGGAACATTTAAAATCACTTCCTGATATTGAGCGTCATGAACTGATTTCTGAAATTTCTTCTGTTAATTTTGAAAAAATAGATGATCTACTCAGAATCGCCAATTCTGAAAGTAAAACCGGCAGAAAAATGATGCCTGCCGATTGTATTTCTCTTAAAAGTCTTTCTGAAAATCAGGATTATCTTAAAAAGTGCACAGATTACGGAGTTGATTTAATAAAAAGAGGAGCTGTTGCAGCGTTTGTAGTAGCCGGCGGTCAGGGTTCCCGTCTTGGTTTTGACGGGCCGAAGGGGGCTTTTCCAGTCAGTGCTGTGAGAAATAAGACTCTTTTTCAGCTTCATGCAGAAAAAGTACTTTCAGCGTCCAGAAAATATAACACGATTATTCCTTTTCTGATTATGACGTCTCAGGCAAATCACGCTGCGACCTTGGAAGAATTTAAAAAAAATTCATATTTTGGCTTAGATCATAAAAATGTTCACATTTTTCCTCAAAATATGATTCCTTCTCTGGATGTTGAAGGAAAACTTATTTTATCCGGGAAAACTTCTCTTTTCAGGAATCCTGACGGGCATGGCGGTTCTCTAACAGCGCTGGAGTCAAGCGGTGTTCTTGATAAAATTATGTCGCAAGGAGTGGAATTAATTTCATATTTTCAGGTGGATAATCCACTTATTAATATTATTGATCCGTTATTTTGCGGTATTCACGGCATAGAAAAATCAGAACTTTCCAGCAAAGCTTTAACAAAAGCTTATCCTGATGAGAAGGTGGGTATTTTCGTAAAATATGATGATTCAACAGTCGGAGTAGAGGAATATTCCGATTTGCCGAAAGATATATTGTCGGCTGAAGATTCAAACGGAGCGCTTCTTTATAAGTGGGGAAGTATAGGAATACATCTTTTCAGCTGTAGTTTTATAAAACATAATATTTCCGGCGGTGAAATCAATCTTCCTTTTCATGTGGCTAGAAAAAAAATCAAAGCTTACATTAAAGGCGAGATGAAAGAAATTGATGGATTCAAATTTGAAAAATTTGTTTTTGATGCAATTCCTCTTGCAAAAAAAACAATTATACTAGAGACATTAAGGGAAAATGAATTTGCACCTGTAAAAAACGCATCCGGCGTTGATTCTCTTGAGTCATCACAATATCTTATGAATAATCTTTACCGTTCATGGCTTTTGGAAAAGAATTATTTAATACCTGATTTTGTAAGGAATATAGAAATATCACCGCTTACTGCTCTTTGCAGTAATGACCTTCCTTCTGATCTGTCTATTGACTGGCAGGAGAATACTTACATCGGAATATAAAAAGCTCATCATTGGTTTGATTTTTTCCGACATTAAAAGAGAAGCTGATCGTATAATTATTTTTTAAGGCGTGGTTTAGCACCTGTATGTTCTGGTTCAGAAAAAAGAAGAAAAATAATGACGCTTTTGTATCGCTTGGAGCTGGATTTTATCAGCTTCCGCTAATAAGGGAGGCCAAGAAACTCGGATTTAAGGTTATTTGTATCGATATGGATTCTAATGCCGCCGGTATGAGTCTTGCTGATCTTAAAATACAGGAATCTATTGAGAATTACAATGAAATTGAAAATAAAATTAATGAACTTTTTCTTGAAGGAAGAATCCGCGGTGTATTATCGCGAAGTTTCGGAAATGCAGTAAAAACTGCGGCATTATTATCTCAGAAAATTGGTGTCAAACTTTTTCCGGCTGAGAGATCTGATGAAATTTTCGATAAGCGAAAAATGAAACTTGCTTTTAAAGAAATGGGACTTCCGTCGCCGTCAACAGTTGTTTTTAAGAGAAATAAAATACCATTTCCGTATCCGTTTGTTCTTAAACCGGTTTCAGGTCATGCGAAATCTGATTGCCGGCTGATAGCGGATGAATCCGCACTGAAAACATATTTGAAAACAGTGGGAGATGAAGCTGAACTTATTGCGGAGAATTTTATCGAAGGTGATGAAATAGTAGCAGTTGGGCTTGTTCACAAAGGTAAATTCTTTCTTGCGGAAATTACAGATAAGGAAAAAACAGATCCTCCGTATTTTGTTGATATTAAACATATTGCTCCTTCCAAATATACTCACAGATGGAAAGAAATTGAGTCAATTGGTCAGAAAATAGCAGATTATTATTCGATAAGAAAATCTCCGCTTGTAATGGAGTTTATTTTTACGCCGAAAGAAGAAATATTTATCATTGAAGCTGTTCCCGAATTCGGCGGAGAATTCTTATGCGATTATCTGATACCGGAAAGAAGCGGATATAATATTTTCAAAAATATGATTGCGTCATGTTCCGGCAAGGGTTTTGTTCCGCCTGATTTTAAAAAAAATAAGACAGCAGTTTGCGTTAATTACATTGTTTCAAAATCCGGAACAATAGAGTCGTTTAATCCTCCGTCCGATAAAAACGAAAATATGGTTGCATTTCATATGTTCAAATCAATCGGAAGTGAAGTCAGATCTCCAAAAACAAATCACGATAGAATCGGTGTTGTCATTTCTAAGGCAAGAACAAGAGAAGAGGCTGTTGAATCAGCTTCTTCCATTATTAAACATATCAACCTGACTTTGAGACAGAAAAAATGACAAGTGATCAAAAGTGGAACCGGCACTACGAGAGACCAAAGTCCCGTTTATCTTATCCTGACGAGAATCTGGTAAGAATTTTATCCAAGGCGTTATCCGAAACAGAAAATAAACAACTTCTTTCAGCAGTTGATATAGGTTGCGGCAGCGGGCGTCATCTCTCACTTTTATCGGATTTCGGCATCGAGAAAATAATCGGTCTTGATTATTCAATGCCGTCACTCCAGCTTTCGAAAAAACATCCGCATTCACTGCTTATTAATTCTGATTCCGAAAAACTCCCTTTTGATAATATGAAGATTGATCTTGCATTGTGTTGGGGATCTTTGCACTATTCAGATAAAGTTTCATTCGCAAAAAAGATGGCGGAAATACTCCGTATTCTTAAAAACGGCGGTTTTCTTCTGGGGACTTTAAGATCAAACCGTGATACTTTTATGCGTATTGGAAAAGAAATTTCTGATGATGTGTGGGTTACCGATCTTGATGATATTAAGGGCAGTGTAGTTTCCTTTTATGATGAGAAAGAGCTTTGTTCTGCTTTGAATAAGTTTTCCTTTTTTGAATATGGTCTCATGGAAAGAACTCCCTTAGGTTCAAAAAAAATTATTTCTCACTGGTATTTCCTCGCAAAAAAATGAAAGCCAAATTCAGAAGAAAAAGTAAGTATTGTCCATTATGTCAAAGTGAAAAAATCGGGCATCATTATAATATTAAAAAATCAGATTATGTTTTTAATACGGATAGATGTTCGGACTGCGGATTTATTTTTATGAATCCGGGATACACCGATTCATTTGTGGAATCTTTTTATACAGATAAGTATTACGGCGAATCTGCGGATTATTCATATTTCGATGAAAGAAAGACCGAAAAATACTGCGCCTATGTCTGGAAAAGCAGAATAAATAATATCCGTAAGTATGTGAAAAGTGGTAATTTTCTGGATATAGGATGTTCTTTCGGTCTTTTTCTTAAATATGCTTCAAAATATTTTAAAACTTACGGAATCGAAATATCTAAGTATTCTTCTGATTATGCAAATAAGCATTCTGACTCAATTATTGAAAATGTATCATGGGACAAATATTCTCCAAAGAAAAAATTTAACTGCATCACCATGATTGAAGTAATAGAACATTTTATGTTCCCGAGAGAAGTAATATCGAAAATATATGATATGCTTGAACCCGAAGGAGTTGCAGTAATTCAAACGGCTGATATGGAAGCATGGCAGTCTCTTAGCGCCGGAGAAAATTATCATTATTATCTTCCGGGTCACTTGTCGTATTTTTCTGAAAAAAATTTGACTGAACTATTGCTTAGAACGGGTTTCAGGAAAGTTAAGGTATTCCGTCCTGTTGATTTTCCATTATATGCAAAGCTTTTGAAATCCCGAGGAAATTTTATAAAAATTTCCGATTACAGAAAATGGATACATATTTCGCTTTATCACCTAAAGGGGTATTTGAGGCGCAAAGGAAAACCGCTTACTTCTTCTATGGTTATTTATGCATTTAAATAATTGACGGCAGCGCCGATTGTATCCGGAATTTCTGAAGCGTTAAGTGTAACAGCATTATTCTGCTTTTTCAGATCTGCACATATACCATGTACAAAAACTGATAATGCACTACGGCGAAGTATGTCTTTTTGCGTAGAACAGAAAGTTCCTATAATTCCAGTCAGAACATCTCCGCTTCCGGCAGTTGCGAGAAGATTGTTTCCGCTTGTATTTACATAAGAAAAATCAGATGAAGAACAAATCGTGTCATGTCCTTTCAGTACCGTGAATGCATTATATTTTTTTGCAATATCAATTGCGGAATTAATTCTGTTTAAAGTTATATCAGAAGTTTTTTTATTTAATAAAACCGCTGCTTCACCTTCATGAGGAGTCAGAATCAATGTTTTTATGTTTAATAATTCATTTCTCATTTCGGGAATTAGTTTCAATGCGTCTGCATCTATGACGACAGTTTTATTATCAGGTATATTTTTTATGATTTCTGAAAGGAGTTCTTTTTTTGCTTCTTCTGTTCCGAAACCCGGCCCTATTATTATAGAGTCGAATTTTGAAAGTGCTGATTTGATATTTTCCAGGAATAATTCCCTAACTACTATTTCGGGAATTTTACCGGCCATTGCAATGCGGGAAGCGGGGTCGGTAAATATCGTAATAAAAGATGCACCTGATTTTAAAGCCGCCAGTGCCGAAAGAAGAGCAGCACCTTCAAAGGGGATAAATCCGCCTATTATTGCAACTTTGGGTTTGTTGTACTTGTGAACTGTTTCGGAATAATCATACAGCTGCTTTAAATCTGATTTTGCATCTGATGAGTCATACGTCTCTGCTGAATATTCTAATAATTTTAATGCACTTTTCGGGAAAAAAGGATTTATAAGATTTATTTTTCCGCAGTAATATTTTCCCGGATATACTGCACTTTCAGTTTTAAGAGAGTGAACTGCAAAGGTTTCATCTGCTTTTACGATAATTCCGTCAGATGCAAGGCTTTCATCAGATAGTCCTGAAGGAATATCGCATGAAAAAATTATTTTACCTGACGAATTAATTTTCTCGGCAATTTCCGCATAAATGCCGCGGAGTTTTCCTTTAACTCCCGTACCTGTTAAACAATCAAGTATCAGTTTAAATTCATCAAAAATAAAATCATTACGTACCGGAATTGATTCAATTTGAAGTAGAGAAAAGAAATACGCTGGATTTTCACCTAGAGAGTCCGTACGGACAGGAAAAACGGAAACATCAAATCCCATGCAGTAAAGGTAATAGGCAGAGGCGAATCCGTCACCGCCGTTATTTCCACCGCCGCATACAATTGCAATTTTATCGGTTTTATTTATTTTATCTGCAACAGCTTCCGCGAAAGACCGCGCTGCATTAGACATTGTAATTCGGGAAGCAAATTCAGAAAGTTTATCAAGATCGGCTGACTGGTTTTGTGATAGAATTACTATTCCCATGCATAGATACTGATTCCTTCTCTTGAAACGGAATATGAATAAATTTTTCCGTTTTCATCAGAAAGAATTTCGTCATAGTATGATTTTTTCTCTTCGAGATCTATGCTGAGATTATTCAAAATATTTTCCTGAAAGCTCCAAATTACAAAACGTATATCTTTTCCTTCGACTTCCCAGAATACGAGATATTTATCTTCAAGAATAGTGAAGAGTTCATTCTTAGGATCCGGAAGAGTTGTTACTTCTTTTAATTTTGAATTGTTTTCAATTTCGATACGGAATATTTTCCGGAACTTAAAACGGGTTCCGTCATAAAATGAAACCGATATTATAGCGGAATTACTTTTTCTGAAAGGTATAATTTTTTCTATTACGGCATTATAACCGGATGAATTGCTGTCTGAAAATGAATTTTTATCAAATACAGAAAAATACTCGCGTTTTTTGTCTTTAAATACTGAAAGAGACCAGCTTTCGAAAGTGCGGCTTACTACAAATAATCTGTTGTTATCATCGGTAAACATGTTATCAATGTAATAAAACGGTGAATTTGTAAGTCCGTCCTGGCCGAGTGTTTCCTGGAGTTTGCCGTCTTTTGAAAAAATAAGAATGTATGAAGGCGAAATTTCGCTGTTGCCTGTCAGTTTTGGAAGCTTGTTCTGAACATATATATTTCCGTCTTTATCATCAGTAATTTCTCCGATAGATGAGAAATCGAACTCGGAATAGTTCTTTTCTGTAGAAACCGATTTTGGTCCAATAATACGATTTATATCACCGCTTTTTGAAAGTACTAACAGGCGTTTAGATTCATTATCTGCACAATAAATTGCCTTATCCGAAATTCGAAGATTGAACGTCATATCCAGAATATCTGCATTATCCCTGAATACAAGACTTATTCCGCCGTCAGATGAGCCTGGTTTGATGTGACAAAGAAGATCCGGATTAAGTTTGCTGACTTTCCATCTGTTGCATGCAAATAGTGTCAGCAAAACAGTTAAGGTTATTGTAATTTTTCTCATTGCAGCGCCTTGTTAAAGAAAATCGTTTTCAAGCTTTTCACGTGTAGTAATCGTGAAAAAATTATCAAGCCTAGCTGTTTTGAAAATGTTCTGAATCGAATTATTGAGGTCGAAAAACACAAGTTTAATTTTTTTGCTCATTGTGTTGTTTAGAAATTTGACCAGTGTTCCTATTGCCGAGGAATCAATGTATTCAAGTTCTTTGCAGTCGATAGCTATAAGTTCAGGAGATTTTTCGATTAAGCTGTGCCACAGTTCCTCGAATTTGTTGACATTTCCGATATGGAATTCGCCTTTTATGTGAACGATAATTGTCGATTTTTTTTCTTCAACATTAAGATCCATAGATTCCTCTCTCAGTATGGAATTGGATTGCCAGAACCCGAAACCATTATGTCTGAAACATACGCATATAATCAAGACATTTTTGAACGATCGGACGATATAAGATACTTATAAAAATAAACCGAATTATTAAAGCTGACATCTTTATCGGCAAATAGCTTGACAGATTTTTATTGTTTTTAATTATTGCATAAACAGGTCTTTAGCTCAATTGGTAGAGTAGTGGTCTCCAAAACCATTGGTTGCAGGTTCAAGTCCTGCAAGGCCTGCATTACAGGATAAGTTTTAATTAGATACCTCTTCAATCCTTCTTTTATTTAAAGAGGGATTGAAACAGGTTCCTTCCGGAATACTTTTAAATCCGTTTCAGTTATTTAATTCAAGTCAGCTGCTTTTCTCATGAGTTTTATTCCCCAATCGCATTAAAAACAGATTGGAACTTTAGATATGTCTTGAAATCTTGTAATAAATTCAGCTTCATCTATGCTAATCTCATATTTCTGGTTAGCAAATGGTTCAATTTGAGCCTGTTATCATGATTCTTTTTAATGCTATTTAAATTATTCCTCATATTATGCGGACATCATTTTTGATATAACGGCAATGAAAATCATGGGATCAGAAACCTTGAAATAATAAGGTGTTTTATGGTTCATGGCAACAACTTCAATAATATCACCATTCCATGATTTGGTTGCTGAAATTATTGAATTAAACTTAATTGATTTATGACCGGTTTTAACTATTTCCAGTGAAGAATCTGTTAAAACAACTGCGCCCAAATCGTCGTATACGAGTTCGGTGACATCATTGTTCGTTCTTTCTTTAAAATAATCTGAGAGGCTTTCATATAGACAGGATGGAATTTTAGGTAATGAGGTTAACGTTATTGGTTTAGGCTTAAATTCAATTTTTCTGCATTCCTCAAGGTTTTTATATTCCTGAATAGTTTGATTGAATTCTTCGCGGCGTGAAGCTGGCAGCCGGAATGTTGAAAAGCATCTGTTAATAAGATTTTCTTCTTCCTCGGAAAGAAAGTTGTCCGCAATAGCTATTTTAATTATTTCGCTTATGATTATATCATTTGCGTGAGTAATGAAATTTTCAGGAAGGTGTTTAGAATATTTTTTTATAAAGAGTTCTTCTTCTTCAGATATTTGCTGGTCATTAAAAACTCTGTCGATAAGAATAGAATAATTCGACATCAAAATTCTTTGTTTTACGGCGCTTCCCATTTTATTGATTTTTGTTAATAATTCTTCAGCTTTATTCAGAGGTTCATTCATTATTGCCGCAGAGAATGTTTGGATGATTTTTTTGTTATTCTTTGCCTTAAGAGCGAAGGCGATCATTGCGGCGATTCCGCCTGCAATTAAATATCCCCAAAATATTAAAAAGTTCAAATGTGCAAAAAGCATAATAAGAAATATAATAGGCACAGATATTAAAAACGAAGTTGTGAAGGGATTATTTCCTGAAATCTGATCAGCAGGCACTTCCTTCATGTAGTTTTCAGTCAGCACTTCTTCGTTATTATTTTCTATAATTTGATCAGAAGATGATCCGCTTATTGATTTTCTAACAATTGAACCGTAAGAGCCTCCGGAACTATGAACGTTATGAGAATTAAATCCGACGCGAAGTCCCTTGATTCCGCCCGGCACTAAAAATCTGCCTTTGGAAATATTCAAGATTATTACACCGCCAAGTGAAACTCTTTTTTTTAATGCGCTTCTCATAACTAATACCGCCTTTTATAATGCGTTTATAAAAAAATAAACTAATTTCAAGAAATTAATCTCTCCAAAAAAATTTTTTTTAAATAGTATTTTGATAGAATCTGTTTATTATTGATGATTTTATAGAAATTGCCAGGAAAAGCAAAAAGATTTATTTCCGTAAATTTAAAACTTTATTGACGCACACTATAAAAGGTGTATATTATAGTTGTCATTACTGAGAGGTGGCTTTATTAAGTATAAAGAGCTAATAAAGAAACTTGAGGCAGCAGGGTGGAAAAAGATAAGAACCGGAAAGCATGCCGTTTACGAGAAGGAAGGTAAAATAATCCCTGTTCCGAATCACTCAAGAAAGGAAGTACCAACAGGTACTTGCAATAAAATTCTTAAGGATGCAGGGATTAAATGATTTTTCAATTGAGAAGTTGATTATTTGACGGCAATTCGCCAAAAAGAAGAGGTATAAATGAAAAGAGTTGAATATTTTGCAAAAATTGAATTTAACAAAGAAGACGGGGTTTTCGAAGTATCTTTTCCAGATTTACCAACAATTCACACTTTCGGAGATACGAAAGATGAAGCTTTGGAAATGGCACAGGATGCTTTAAGCGGATATCTTGAGGTTGCATATAAAATCGAATCCAAAATACCAAAGGCAGCGGAACATAAGGGGAAAAATTTATATCTAATACGTCCATCTGCAAATATTGCTTTGGCAGTTATTCTTCGCTGGGAAAGAGAAAAAAGAGGATATTCACAGAAGGAGGTTGCGGAAAAACTCGGGGTAGCGTATCAGGTATATCAAAAAATTGAAACGCCAAAGCTTTCTAATCCTACTTTAAAAACATTGGAAAAACTTGGCAAAATATTTGATTTAGATTTGATTTCAATTTAAAGTCATTATCAGAAAAGAGTCTGTCTGACAATCCGGATCTTAATGTAGATGCTCAATCAACGATATAACTATAATTTAAACGCTGAGACATATAACTGTAAATACGATATAAGGTAAGCTGTATGGACGAAATACATTTCCGCTGCATAACGCCATTATTCAGATTTAAATTCGATAATGAAGATAAAGTATTTCTAAAATTCGGCGTCATAAAAAAAATTAAATATGATATAGAAATCAAAAAATATAACAGAGGGAAAGAAGGTTTCGATTCTTTATTGCAAATTGCAAATAATGATGCTTCTAAATGTTTAGTGAGTTTAGGCCACAGTGAATATGGACACACCGATTATTATGCGGTTTTAAACCTATATTATTCTAATAGAGATGCAGATAAAAATAAACATTGTGGAAATACCGAAGAAACTAATGATATTGTTTATTCGATCATAAAAGCAATAAAGCTTAATGCCCAAGCCGGAGTCAGTACAAATGGCTCCTATATTTTAAGAAAATCCACTTTTCCTTCTTTAGACGTAGGTAATCTTTTCGGTTTTGGGAATTGTGTACCAATAGGAACAATTTGCAAGCCATGGATTTTTAGTCACCTCGGTAAAGAAGAATCTGTACTTTTAACTAAAGATTTTGAAAATCTTGATAAAACAATAGATTTTATAATGAATCAGGAAGATTCTCAATTTCATCGAATAATAAATCTTGCTTTTGATTACTTCTACTATTCATTTGTTAATGAAAATCCGGTTCATTCTTTTCTTTTTATGATAATAATATGTGATACTTTGTTTAAAAAAGATGAGAAAGAAAATAATTCTAAAGTCTCTTCAAGGATTTCTAGATATATCAAAACCTACGACAAAAGTATTAAAAATTATAATAAATTATTTTATCAAGATAATTCAGTTGTGAAAAGAAGTTCTTTTTATCAGATTCGAAATATGATTGCTCATGGAAATATAAATATAACAAAGGAAGAAGTTAAGAAAAAGTATAAAGAGCTTTTCCCCATAGTGAGAAAGATTTTAGTAAAGCTTATTACCGATAAAAGTGGAAAATTGGATAAAAACAACTACTTTGAGAGTCTTGATAATATGTTAGAAATCAAGAGAAAACAGATTGACGAGGCCGGGCAGCACGGCTGAAATATCCGTATTGTACAGCTGTGATATTATTGATTGAATTTTCCTGCCGGAAGGTGTTTTATGAAAGCTTATCTTTTTGATTTTGATGGAACCCTTGTAGATACAATGGAGGGCTTTGCCGACATTGCCGGTTTTGCGATTAACCGCGACCATCCTGAAATGAGTTTTGAAGAAGCACGATATAATTACATACAGACTTCCGGAGTTCCTTTCTGTCAGCAAATCGAAATTATTTTCCCGAATCATCCGGCAAATCCCGGTACAGTTGAGTATTTTGAAAAAACAAAAATTGAAGGTTTTTTCGGGCAGAAGTTTCATGATGATGTGAGATTTGCAATAAATTCTCTAAGACAGAGGGGAGATCTCGCGGGTGTTTCGTCGGGGAATTTTCCCGATCTCATTAATCAGTTTGTAGAAAAAGAAAAACTTGTATTCGATATTGTCATGGGATTTGAGGCCGATAAAGGATTCGAAAAAGGAAAACCTCATTTTGATTTTTTCCTTGAGAAGTTCGGTCTTGATAAAAAAGATCTGACATTTGTGGGAGATTCCCTGAAAGATTCGGATAAGGCATTTGAATACGGTATTGATTTTATAGGTGTTTGCGGTTTGTTTTCTCATGAGCAGTTTGAAGCACGTCACGCGAACGCAAAAACAGTTCAAAACATTAAGGAGATTCTTTCAATATGAAAACAATTGTACTTGCCGCAGGCACAGGAAGCCGCCTCAAAGATCTGACTACTGCCCGGACAAAGGGTATGGTTGAGGTTGGAGACCGCAAACTGATTGATTATCTTCTCGATTTTCTTGATATTGATATGATGGACGAAATTATCATCGTCGGCGGATTTTATTATGAAGACCTCAAAAATCATGTAGATTCGCGAAAAAATCCGAAGATCAGAGTAATAGAAAATAAAGAATACCTTAAAGGTAATATTTTTACTCTCATGACAGGTCTCAAAGAAGTCGGTGATGATTCGTTTCTTATAACAAATGTTGATCATATTTATCCGAAGAAAATGTTTGCTGAAATGAAAAAGCATTTCTCAGGTATTAGAGCGATGTGTGACTTTGACAGAACTCTCGGTGCTGACGATATGAAAGTCAAGCTTGAAGGAAATTGTGTAATCGGAATCAGCAAACAGCTCTCGGATTTTGACTGCGGATATATCGGGATGACTTATGTTGATAAATCCGTGAATGCACTATACCGTAAGACGATTGATGAAGTTCTTTCACGTTTCGGAGAAAAAGCGGTAGCTGAAAATATTCTTCAGGTTTTGGCAGAAAGTTCTAATAAACCGGGAATATGCGATTTGTCAGGATTCGGATGGTATGAAGTTGATACACCTGATGAAAAATTATCTGCCGAGGAAAAACTTAAGACCGACCCTAATTTTAAATGACTAAATTAAATTCAATGCTTGATGAAGAATTGAGTGAGCTTATTGCTAAAGCAGACTCAATTACTTCAAGGGGCGAATGCTGTCCTATTTCGTGCGGAATCAACCGTGCGGAAATTATTCCTCCATGCGGTGCTGTTTCGGGAGCTTCAAGAGTAGCATCCTTTGCTGTACATAGGGGTGAAGAGCCTCCTGTCAGCGGTGAACGCGGTGCGGGGAATGTTTTTTTTTCAGGATGCGCTTTAGGCTGTGTGTTCTGTCAGAATTATCCGTTTTCGGCTTTGAATAACGGAAAGGATTATTCGGCTGAAATGCTTGCTGAGAAAATCATGTATCTTGCTGAAAAGAAAAAAGTTCATAATATAAATTTTACGACTGCTGATCATTATCTTCTTGAAACGCTGAAAGCTCTTAGTATTATAAAAAACAAAATTTCCATTCCTCTTTCCTTTAACTGCAGCGGTTATTTTTCTAATGAATCTCTTTTGATAACATACCGGATTGCCGACATTTTTCTTTTTGATTTGAAGTATTCAGACAATGGCATGGCGCGGAAATATTCAAGAGTTACGGATTATGTCGAACGTTCTTTTGAAGCGTCCGATTTCTTTGTCAATAATCCTGTAAACTGGGTTGAAAATAATGGTCTGCTTGAGTCGGGTCTTATTTTCAGGCATTTGGTTTTGCCGTCCGGACTTGAAAATACAAAAGGTGTTATAGACAGGCTTGTAAAACTGAAAAGCAAAGGAGTTGATTTCAGATTCAGCCTGATGTGCCAGTATTTTCCGGCTTACAAGGCTCTTGACGGAAATTTCCCCGAACTTGAAAATAAAATATCAGAAGATGAGTATGATGCGGCGGTTGAATATATGAACGAATCCGGAATAGACGGCTGGATTCAGGAATACGATCTGGACGGGAACTGCTGATTACCAGATAAAATAAAGGGGATTATAAAGTTTTCCATGACGTTCTATTTCAACATGAACGTGAGGTCCGGTTGATCTGCCTGTGTTGCCGAGAAGAGCTATGACATCTTTTTTTGTTACGTGATCACCTGGTTTTGAGATAAGCTGACTGCAATGGGCGTATGTTGAAATGTATCCGTCTTTGTGCATCACGATCACTGCCAAGCCGAGTCCGTCGCGCCATCCCGCGAAAGATACAATTCCTTCGTTAATCGGGTGAACTTCCATTCCTATTGAGCCGGTGATGTCAAGACCCTGATGAAACGCCATCATGCCGGTGAAAGGATCTGAACGCATCCCGAACATGGAACCGAAATTACCTTTATCTACAGGCCGGTTAAAGCTTTGTTTTATTCCGTAAAGACCTTCGATATAATTATTTACGATGATCGGTCTTACGCCTTCGTAAAAAGCGAATCTTATATCATCAAGTGCGAATAATTCAAAAATACTATGCTTGAAATTTCCCTTAGGCCTGACAGCTAAAAGCTTTTTCATCCGGTAAGCGTCGATAAAATCATCGCAAGGCAGAAGTACACCGTTCTTTTCAGGTATGGCGATTTCGATATTCTCTTCGGCAAGAAGTGATGTTATGAAGGGGTTTGCTGCAATAAGCGTTTCTACTGTGATTCCGTTTCTAACGGCTACATCCCAGTATGATTCTCCCTTTGACATAACATGAAATTTTATTTTAGTTCCTGCATCATATTTGTAATTTTTGAGTATTTTGATGTATTCAGTTCTGTCAGTGAATAGAACAAATCCGTCTTTAAGAATATGACCTGATTCCGAAACTTTAATCGTTTTCTTGAAAACTGCATTGTAAATATTTCCGCCTGCAACGACGAAAAATGACAGCACGAAAAGAATCTTAAAGAAGAAAAACGCGCGCCTGAGATTGTAGTATGAAATTGGTAATCCGTTCACTATTTTTCCCCGAGCTTTTTACTTTTATCGCATGCTTTGACTGCCGCGTCAATAACTATTCCCGAAAAAGCCGCTCTTTCGAGAACATGAACGGCGTCAATAGTGCTTCCGCCCGGAGATGTTACCTTATTTCTGAGTGATATCGGTTCTTCACCGCTTTGCATTGTCATTTCCGACGCTCCTTTCAGCGTCTGGCAGGCAAGAAGGAGGGCATCCTTTCTGGCAAGTCCCAGAGCGACGCCGGCGTCGGATAAAGCCTGGATAAACGTAAAAACATAAGCAGGACCGCATCCTGAAATTGCCGTAACGGCATCGATATGTTTTTCAGGAAGTATCAGCGTCTTGCCTACAGCTTTAAAAATATTTTCAGCGCTTGACATCTGTTTTTCTGTTACAAATGCATTTTTGCAAAGAACGCTCATGCCTTCTGATATTAAAGCAGGTGTGTTCGGCATCACTCTGACAGCGGAAGTTCCATCCGGAAGAGCTTTTGTTATAGAATCTAGTGTCACTCCGGCGGCGATTGAAATTATCAGTTTATTTTTCAGCAAGTCGCCGGTTTCTCTTAAAATATTTAATATGACATCCGGTTTTAGTGCGTAAATGATTATTCCGCATTTTTCTGCCGCTTCCTTTTCGCTTGATGCGCTTGTGATTGTGCATGATGTAGAGCTGATTGTTTTGAAGTTCTCAACTGCTGCAGGGTGATTGTCGAATCCGATTATTTCGCCGTGAAAATTTTTGGCAAGTCCTGCCGCGATCGCGTAACCCATGTTGCCGAGACCGACAATTGCTATTTTTTTATCCATTTGTATAATCCCTTTTCCCGAATATTGCACTTCCGACTCTGATTACGGTTGCGCCTTCTTTGATTGCTTCAACGTAGTCTCCGCTCATTCCCATGGAAAGTTCGGTCATGTTTATTGAAAGTGATGAGTTTATTTTTTCTTTGAGTTTTCTGAGTATTGTGAAGCTTTTTACGGCATCCTGAATAATTCCGCCGACTGGCCCGATTGTCATCAAACCGGTGAGTTTTAAATTGGATGCAGATAATATTTGAGAACATAATTCTTCTGCAAGTTCGGGCTCGACGCCGGATTTTGAATCTTCTCCGCTGGTATTGACCTGAACCATAACATCCAGAGTTTTGTTAATTTTTCCGGCTTCGGCGTCAAGTTTTTCGGCAGTGCTTATTTTGTCGAGAGAATGAATTGTGGAAAAAAGTTTTACGGCGTCCTTTGCCTTGTTTGACTGAAGATGTCCAATGAGATGAAAATCAAAATTTCCCTGCAAAAGAGGTATCTTGTCTCTGGCTTCCTGAACCTTGTTTTCGCCGAACAAAAGAATTCCCGAATCGATAGCTTCCTGGACTGTGTCAGCTCCGTATGTTTTGCTTACGGCGAGAAGTCTGACATCATCAGGATTTCTTCCCGCTGAAAGGGCAGCCTTTACAGCTGATTCGTGGACAGAATCATAGTTTTTTCTGATGCTCATAGAATAATCAGACAAAATCAGCGTTTTCTGTAAAGAAATATTTCTTGATCAATTGATTCGTTGAAATAATGTGCCCGGGGGGACAGATGGACTCAATTTATTCAATAATCGGATATTCTGCAAGTATTCTTGTCGCTGTTTCTCTTTTTATGAATTCAGCTTTCAAGCTTCGGCTTATAAACCTAGCCGGAGCCTTAGCATTTTCCGTATACGGCATAATGATAGAAGCATATCCTGTATCAGTGCTGAATATTCTGATAGTATTTGCTGATATTTATTTTTTATCGCATTATATTTTTAAGAAAGAATATTTCTCAATTGTCGAAATTTCCCATGATTCGCAGTATCTTGAATATTTTATTAAATTTTTCGGTGCGGATATCGCGAAATTATATCCGGAATTTACGTATAGAACTGATAAGAAGACGAAAGTTCTTCTTCTTGTTCGCGATCTTGTGCCGGCGGGTATAGTTTTTTATGAAGAAAAACCTGAAGGATTATTTTTTATACATCTGGATTATGTTGTTCCAAGATACCGCGATATGAAAATCGGACGTTTTCTTTACCGTGACTCTCTTGGTTTTTTCAGAAACAGGGGATGCCGCGAAATCAGGACTCCGCTTTACGGGAAGAATCACCTTCGTTATCTGAAAAAAATGGGATTCCGGAGGATTGAAAATGACGGTGATGTTTTTATTAAAACGATTTAACTTCCTTGCGATAGTTTTATTGCTTTCATGTTCAGTGAAAGATGAACCATTAATCGGATTTGCCGTTTTCCCGGGAAATGACGAAACAATGATTAATTCTAAGATTATCTCAAAAAATATTCTTCGGGGAAATTTTATATATGCCTGTTCGGAAAAAGCCTCATTATCAGATTTAGTTTCTTCTTTATCTGACGCAGGATGCTCAAAAATAATTATACGCGGAGAGGCTTTAGTCATATCAGGATATCTTCCTTCGCAAAATGCAGTCATTATTGACCCGCCTGATGCCCAAAACGGATTCCGGTTTGATGCGGAATTTGCGTTAAAACGTGCTGATGATTTCCGTAAAAAGAAGTTTTTAAATAAAAAGTACGCGCTGATACTGCCTGATAAAAACGAATTGAGAATAATTGCGGATAAATATTTTGAAGAATACAGATATATTATTTTTCTAAAATTTGATTATGAAAGATATGATTCTTATGAGCTTGAAAGATCACTTTCACGGTTGAAAGATATTGATCTCATTATTCATTACTCGGGATATTCATCTGAAAGAATAAAATCGTTCTGTTTTGAAAATGGGATTTATTCGGCATCTGTTTTTTCGGATTTAGAAATAGATGCAGTTAATATTTTTTCTGCCGAGAAAGATTTTGACTTTGCGGGAGAATTCGCCTGTTTGAACAATCATGGTGAAGAAATAGTTGTAATGCCGTCCGGCTGTGTTAAAATTACGGAATATACGGGAAAATAAGAGTTTAAAATTGTTTGACAGTTGAAATCGGCGCTTTATCCGGTTTATAATTAAAGAGGTTATGATGCGTTTAAAAATATTGGTATTATTTGCTGTATTGATATCATCAATGTCTTTTTCTCAAAAGAAAGATGAGACGGTAGAGGATTTCGTGTCAAAGATGACGATTGAAGATAAAATCGGTCAGATGATGATGACGGGCATTACCGGCAATGATGCCGGTAATAACAATTCATATTCCATGATTAAAAAATACCGTCTTGGCGGAATTATTCTTTTCGGTTATAATATCGGTGATGCTGAAAAGCTTAAAAGATTTACTTCGGCTATGCAGAAAAATTCTGCTGACTTGACTGGTATTCCGCTTTTTATTTCTACTGATCAGGAGAGCGGACTTGTTGTCCGTATAAAAGACGGAGTAACACAGTTTCCCGGAACAATTGCATCCGGATCGGCTGATGATCCGGCTCTGACTAAAAAGGCTGCGTATCATCTTGGAATGCAGATGAAATCTCTGGGGCTCAATATGAATCTTGCGCCTGTTGCGGATATAAACAATAATCCGGATAATCCTGTTATAAATGTGCGTTCATTCGGTTCTGATCCTGAAAAAGTATCCGCTCAAGTAAAGGCGTATGTAGAAGGTCTGCAGTCTGCAGGATGCGCCGCTGTGGTCAAACATTTTCCTGGTCACGGCAATACAGCAAAAGATTCACATAAGGTGCTTCCTGAAATAAATTCATCTATTGAGGAAATAAAAAATTTTGAACTTAAGCCTTTCCGTGCGGCAATAGATTCTGATGTTTCGTCATTTATGACTGCGCATATTTCGTATCCTAAGATATTGGCATCTTCCGAGCCGGCGACTTTTTCTGATTTCTTTCTTAAAAAAATTCTGCGCGAAGATATGAAATATAAAGGACTGATTTTTACGGATGATCTTGAAATGGGAGCTCTTTCACAGCATCTTACTATCGGGCAAAGCGCTGTAAAGGCGGTTAAAGCCGGAGTGGATGTCCTTCTCACTACTTCCTCCAGGGCGGACCAGATTTTCTATGCCCTTTGTAATTCCGTCAAAAAAGGGGATATTCCTGAATCAAGAATTGATGAATCTGTTATTCGTATAATACGCGCAAAAAGAAAATTCTGTAATGTGTATTCAAATAACGATTACATTTTCCCGAATGCGGAGGCTGATGAGGTAAACCGGACTATTTCGGAGAAGGCTTTATATCTTTACGGCAAAAATTCTTTTGCCGAAATAAACGATAATAAAATTATCATTGTTTCTGACAATCAGTACTTTAATTCTCTTTTTCCTGCAGATAATTTTTCCGTAATGACATCATCGGGATTCTTTTCTTCCAATACATCGGGAAGAAAGATTTATGTTTATTCTCATTACGTTAACAAGAATCTTTTAGAAGGAATAATCCGCTTCAGCGGAAGGAATGCCGTGACATTTGTTTATTCCGGGAATCCTTTTCTTTTTTCAAAATTTAAGCAGCATCCATCTACTTTGTTTATGCTGTCTAATACGAATGCCTCATTCGCTGCTGCTGCAAATTTCATTAAGGGACACATTCAAGTAAAAACAAACTGCCCTATTAATTTCGGATTCTGATGCCCGGCGGTATTTATGTTCATTTTCCGTTTTGTTTTTCAAAATGTGATTACTGTTCGTTTTATTCAGTTTCGAATGCGGATTCCTCTGATTTAAACCGCTACTATGAAGCTCTTTTGCGGGACATAGAATATAGCGCTTCACTGTATTCGGGAAAATCCTTTGATACGGTTTATTTCGGAGGAGGAACTCCTCTTTCAATGGGAATTGCATTATTGAAGAAAATATCGGATAAAATATTTTCGTCATTCCGAATTGAGTCCGGTTATGAATTTACTGTTGAATGTAATCCTTCTTCTACAAGTATTGATGATTTTAAAATGCTTTTCGATTTCGGATGCAGCAGGGTATCTGTAGGCGTTCAGTCATTGGATGAAAAAATAAATAAATTTTTAGGCAGAAAATATGTTCCGCCGGATAATGTAATAAAACTTCTTAATTGCAGTATTCTTGATATTTCTGCAGACATCATTGCCGGAGTTTCAAATATTGATAGAGAATCGGTTTTATCGTCCATAGATATTCTTTCAGAAACGAATGCGGATCATATTTCGGTTTATATGCTCAGTGTTGAAGAGGGTACTCCGCTTTATTCCCGTTTTACTGATTCGGATAAATATGATTTAGAACAAAAAAATATTTTTCAATCAGTAATAAATAGACTGAAAGACAAGTCGTATGCTCATTATGAAGTTTCAAATTTCGCAAGAAATGGAAAAGTCTCCCGTCATAATATGAAATACTGGACATGGCAGGATTATCTCGGACTCGGTGCAGCATCGCATTCGTTTATTGACGGAAGACGATGGCACAAAGAGGATGATTTCAGGTCATATTCATTAAATCCGTCAAATGTAATTTATGATGAACGTTCAGCTGCATCAGCGGTAGCTGAATATATAATGACCGGACTTCGCCTTGCTGATGGAATTTCCATAGACAACATGAAAAGAATTTTCGGAGAAGCGATTCCCCCTTCTTTTTTTGAAAGGTTGAGATCTGCGGCCGACTCAGGCAGAATTGAAATTAAAAGCGGAGATGTAATCTCCGCTTTTAATAATATATATTTTTTAAATGATACAATCTATTATCTGACAGAAAATCTCATTTGATGATGTTGTAGGCTATGTCTCTGCAGATATTTTTCAGGAAAGAAATTTCTGTTCCGGTTATGGTTCTGTTTTTTGTAACCAAAACTGCTCCGAGCAGATTTTTGTTTTCAATTACTGCAATATATGCGTTTTTTGAACGGGCTTTGATTATAGGGGAACCTTTTTTAAGTTCTGAGATGATTTCTTTCCTTTTTTCGGCTTCAGGCGGATTCTGATCCAGTTTTGAGAGAATACCCGAAGTATAATAATATTTTTTCAGCAGATTTGAATTTTCTTTGTCATAATGATAAAATGCGAATGAATCAAAAGAATGAATCTGAGAAGCTTCGCTGAATTTTTTAGCGAGAAGTTTTTCAAAGTTATTAATACGACGTTGTGTTTCTTTCGGATTTTCACGTAAAACTGCTGATTCGTGATTTGTTTCCAGCTGATTTGTTTTTCTGAAAAAATAGAAAAAGCTGAATGATGAAATGAAAATTATTAGTAATATTATAGATGTTTCAATAATAATTTCTGTAATCAATTTTGTCTGGAGCTTGTATCTGTATACGACAAAGAATGCGAATTTTACGCCTTTTAGCTTAATGTAATAAAATTTTTCCGAACCGTAGTATTTTGATTCAACTTTACTTGCAGAAAGTTTTCCATTCTTAATATCGCTTATAATAAGATCGGAAAAACCCTTTTTGATTTCTTTCTGAGTAAGACCTGAAAAACCGCCAAGGTAGTTGTTCTGCATGTCCGTCAGGGCTATGAATGCGACTTCTTTTTTTGATGAGGCGGCAGTCTTTAGAGCAGATTCTGCCTCATCTTTTGTTTTGCCTTCAAGAAACGGTTTAAGTTCCGAAACAAGAGACTGATTGAGCGATAATAGATGAGTCATGTATGATTCATGGATATAGTCCGCTCTTATAAAGAAAAATGCTATAATTGCCGCGCATGAAGTGATGACAGAAACCGAAATTGCTTTAAATAAGTTATTCATAGAATATCCAGGACAAAATTTGATTCATGTACGCACAAACTGAATGTGCGTGTCAAAATAAATTTTGGTTAATAAGAAAAATTCTATTTTATTTTAAGAACCTGGCGCAATGAGTCAAAGTGATTTTTGCTGATTGTTTTGAGTTCTTCCGCAGAAAATTCTTTTGCAATATGCTCAGGCTTTTCCATCAAAATGCTTTTTCCGGAATGATTGGCAATATAGCGGATGTAATTGAGAGCCGCAAGTTTATGTTGAGTGAGATTATCATAATCAAGATAACTGTACATGATCGCAAGACCCAAAAAAGGATTATCATAAATTGTACTGCTTAGTGCGAATTCTTCATGAGTAACCGGATCCTGAATTTTATACTTGTTGTATAGAATTTTATGACTGAGTTCGTGTATTTCGAACATTCGTGTCATATCTTTTATGATTTCGCTTTCTTTACCTGCAAAAGCTTTCCGCAAACAATAGGATATTTCAGAATTTACTCTTGCTCCGTTAAAAAGAAATGCGCTTACATTTTTCCCGGCAAGAACTCTCTGCGCAATTCCGGAATCATTTGCTATTTCTTCCTGGCTGACATATATGATGTCATCGTACGTCATTGAGTTGCTGACAGATATTTCCGGATATGATATCAACGGGATGATATTGTAAATCGTTTCAGAATAATCGAAAAGAGGGTGATTTACCAGCAGAAGTTTCTTTTTGCCGTAAATACAATAATTAAGATTTATTTTTCTTGATGGAGCGTCGTCTATTGTAAAGCTTATGACTATATTTCTGCTTTCAAGTTTTTTGGCAATCTGTTCAATTTTCTGGTTATCGAATTGTGACGGATTTTTGTAAAGATTCAGAAGAACGGTTGCGTCATTTTTGAGATTTTCGTCCCGGAGAGTGCGTATATAATTTTGATAGGCTCTGATTTTTAATGAATCACTCTGAACATCGTTATGAGAAACAGAATTCGGCTGAATAAGATTTACAAAATAGACATTGCTGTAATAAAGGAAATTGATATAAGCATAAAATTTGCCGTTTGTGGATTTGATGGCCGATCCGGAAGTTGAGAAAAAATTTTCGGCTTGTACGGCATTTCCGTAAAAAGCAACAAGCAATAAGGCCGCAAAAGCTGCCTGTTTTTTTAACATATAATCCCCGCCTGAGGGAATGAAAAATCAGTGAAAAAAAAATACAAGCAATTTTTTTTTAGCTAACTATTAATACGTGACGAGCCGATACATAGAAAAGGGTGATTTATGCTCATTGACTTGCGTATGAAAAAAGGGTTTTTTGCAGCTTTTCTCATACTTCCTCTCGTTATTTACGGCAGGTCAGGTCAGTTTAAGAAGAATTCAGCTGATTATGTCACAACATTAGAATCCGTGCAGTCAAAGAGCAAGTTTAGAATTCATACGGTAAAAAAGGGAGAAACACTGTATTCAATTTCCAGAAAGTACGGCTTAAGTCCGGCGCAAATCGGCAAAAACAATGGTCTAAACTCCAATTCCGTAATAAAAGCCGGAATGAAGCTTAAATTGCCGGTATATCAATTGTCGCTTTCCGAAAGTACTCCCCTCAGTGATAATGAAAATATTTCCGGTAAAACTTCTGCGCAGATTTCTGATAAAAATTCACCTTCTAAATTTTCCTGGCCTGTAAAAAAAATAGTTTCTGTCACCAAAGAATCCGACATCTCAAAAGGTATCGGAATATTCATCAAATCGAACCCCGGCAGCAAAGTTTTCAGCGCCTGCGACGGAAAAGTCGTAAAGATAGGTTATATGCGCGGATATGGAAACTATGTTATAGTTTCTCACGGCGGGCGTTATTTGAGTATTTATTCCATGATTACACCTGTAGAAGTGAAGCCGGGCAGTTCTGTACGAAGAGGTGAAGCAATAGGAGTAGTAAACAGGGATTCGGGCGGTGTCCATTTTCAGATAAGCAAGAGCGGCAAGCCGTTAGATCCTGAAAAGATTCTTCCTCAAAGGTCTTAGGTTTCTGTATGACAATTCCTTGATTACCTTATAAATGGAATAAACATTCTCGGATAAAAATTTGAAATTAATAGTATCAGAGCTGTCATTTGGCGAATGATAATTCGGATTTCTGAGCATTCCGGTATCTGTGAACATGACAGCCGGAATTCCGTTTCTGATAAAGGAAATATGATCTGATTCGGAAACTCCGCCGTATGATGCGGGTAAAGCAGCGGATATAATATTTTTTGGAGAATGACGGTTGAATATTTTTGCACAGATATCGACTGCCTTTACGCATGACGGAAGAGAAACAATCGAAAGAAAATTTCCTCTAGAAGGATAAATTTCTTTCATATGAACGTCAGGGAAATTCTGTTTTGTGAACATTCCGGCATAACCAAGCATGTCGAGGTTAATCATTAGCGCTATATCTTTGCAGGATTTATCACAGTTTGAAATATGAACTGAACTTCCCATTTTATCCGTAGAAAAAAAAGGTGGTTCTTCGAGTGTAAAAGCCGTAAAACGAAGTGTATTCTTCGGTTTTTTCTCCGACATCATCCTGCAGATTTCAAGAAGGGCTGAAATGCCGCTTGCGTTGTCATTTGCTCCCCGGCTGTTTTCAACAGTATCGTAATGCGCTCCGATTAAAATTATGTCTTTTGTTTTTGTCCCGGGTATTTCGGCATAGATGTTTCTGACATTTTTGCCTTCAACAGCATAAATATCTTCGCAGACTTTGAGGCCGAATGATTTAAATGTTTCGGAAATATAGTCTGCTGCGGCATTTAAATTGTCGTAGCTGGAGAGAGCGCGTTCACCGATTTTTTCTGACAACTCATATACATGCTTTTTTGTATCCGCAAGAATTACGGAATATCTTTTTCTTAGACTGTATCTGTAAATTATTTTTTTGAACACGGTAAAAAGAGAAGCGGATTTCTCCGCTTCTTTAATTCCTTATGCCTGATTAGCAGAACCGAGAACGTTAATATTTTTCTTTTTGTAAAGATCTTTAAGAGCGTCTCTTGCAGGCCCGAGATATTTTCTTGGGTCGAATTCGCTTGGTTTTGTTGCGAAAACTTCTCTGATTGCGGCAGTCATTGCAAGACGTCCGTCAGAGTCGATATTGATTTTGCAAACTGCAGATTTAGCGGCTTTTCTAAGTTCGTCTTCAGGAATTCCGATGGCATCAACCATTTTTCCGCCGTACTGATTGATCACTTTAACCTGATCCTGCGGAACAGAAGATGAACCGTGAAGAACGATTGGAAAACCAGGTATTCTTTTTTCGATTTCTTCAAGAATGTCGAATCTTAGCGGAGGAGGAACAAGAATTCCTTCTGTGTTGCGTGTGCACTGTTCAGGCTTGAATTTATTCGCGCCGTGAGAAGTTCCTATTGAAATTGCAAGTGAGTCAACACCTGTTTTTTTTACGAAATCTTCAACTTCTTCCGGTTTTGTGTAATGAGATACTGCAGATGATACTTCGTCTTCAACTCCTGCAAGTACTCCGAGCTCTCCTTCAACTGAAACATCGTGCGCGTGTGCGTATTCAACGACTTTCTTCGTAAGAGCAATGTTTTCTTCGTATGAGTGATGTGAACCGTCGATCATTACGGATGAAAAACCGTTGTCGATACAGTCTTTGCAAAGTTCGAAAGTGTCGCCATGGTCAAGATGAAGAACGATTGGAATGGCATATCCGAGTTCTTTTGCATACTGAACTGCTCCCTGAGCCATGTATCTGAGAAGTGTTGAGTTGGCATATTTTCTTGCCCCTGAAGAAACCTGAAGGATTACAGGTGACTTTGTCTCAACACAAGCCTGAATAATAGCCTGCATCTGTTCCATGTTGTTGAAATTGTAAGCCGGTATTGCGTATCCGCCTTTTACTGCTTTCTGAAATAGCTCTTTTGTGTTTGAAAGACCCAATTCTTTGTAACTAATCATATTAAACCTCTTTCTCTAATATTCCGCCTTTCGGCCTTTTCAGACTCAAAGAAGGCTTATTTTTTGGCAAGGAATTAATTCGGCTATATCTGTTTTGCCTGTTTTACTATTTCAGGCACAATAGAATAGTATTTCTCGAGATCGGCATCGCTGATTCCTGTTTCTTTTACTGCATCCGGATTTAAAGCGTGATAAAGTCCGTCACCGCCTATACCGACTCCTGCCATGAGGGTTATTATATTAGCGACATGAACAATAGAAACAGCCTTATAGAATTCTTTCGGTGAGTTTTCCGGATTATGATGATATGCCACAACTGCTTTAAGTGAATCCGGGAATTTCCATTTTTCCAGAATTTTAAGTCCGATATCCTGATGGTTGAATCCCATTACATCTTTTTCGGCATCAATGAATGTAACGGCTTTTTCCTGGGTTACTTTCATGATATCTTTGAAAGTGTTGGCGACGTAAAGCGCCAGTACTGTTTTTCCTACATCATGAATTATTCCGCCGGTAAAAACAATATCTGCTAAATCTTTTCTTTTGATATCCATTGCCATTTTTTTTGCGAGAATCGCCACTGTCAGGTTGTGAGTCCACATTTCGCCTGCAGCTAGGTCATATCCGAGAATAGGTTTATCGAGTACGTTTCTGCATGTAACCAGAACAACAATATCTTTTATTTCTTTGAGTCCCAACGTTACGATTGCACGGTCAACCGATACAATTTCCTTTCCTTTGCTGAAATAAGCGCTGTTGCAGAGTTTCAGGATGTTGGTTGTAAGAGACTGATCTTTCGCGATTTCTTCGGCAACTGCCTTGAAATCTACATTGGGATCATTGACCATGTTGATAATACGGCTTACCACATCAGGAATTGACGGAAGCTGTGTCATGGTGCTGATTATATTTTCCAAACGCTGTTTTATCTGTTCCTGCATCGGATAACTCCGCTATACTTTATAGTAATTTTGTTCAACGCCGCCGGCTTTGACTTTCAAGTGGCCGTCGTTGAGGAAAAAGTCGATTACTCTTCCTGTGCTTCCTCCGGTATCTTCGCAAAGAAGAGCGATACCGGCTTTTTTTAGAATATCTTTGGTTACTTCGATATTTCTTTCTCCGATTTGACCAAGGGCTGTGCTTATTTTGAATTTGAACATCGAAGCGCCGCCCGCGATTTTCGCGCTCATAAATTCTTTTGTGCATCCCTGCTTCAGCAGAAGATTTATTAGTGCAGGTATCGCAGTATCGGCATATTTTTCTATCTGACTAGAACCTGAAGCTTCAGGCAGAAGGATGTGAGCCATTCCGCCGATCTTTTTGTTGCGGTCATAGATGCATATTCCTACGCAGCTTCCGAGTATTGTCCTCAGCATCTGTTCAGAAGTTCCGATCTTCAGCTGGGCGACACCCACATTGACGAGTTCATTTGCCATCTTTAAAGCTCTTTTATCTTAAAATTCGGCATAAGCCATTAAGTTCAATGTATATTAACTCATTTTGAAATTAAGTCAAGAAAATGTCTTGAAGATATTTGATTAAAATCGATAATAATAACGGAAGGTGATCATTGACAGCGGAAAAATCCAGATTGATAACGGCAAATCAAAATAATAAAGTAAATGTATCCGGAGAAGTTCTTCTCAATGAGAGAAAGAACGAATTTTACAAATTTGAAAGCAGCATAGAAATTCCGCGCATTTCCGTGAATGGAATGAGCCGTGATCAGAAGATTGTGCTTTCTGAAAGAATATGCGGCATTTTGCCCGAGTTTTTGGATAATTATTCGGTTATTTTTGACCCTAAACCCGCTGCCGAGACTCTTTATATCCATTTCGCAAAAAAATATAAGGGCAGAAAGTTGGATTTTATTCATCTTTTCAAAATTGATTTCAAGTTTTCAGGGAATCCCGATTCCATGATAGAAAAGGGCGATAATTTTCATTATCCGTCCTACCGCACAGACAGATTTTATTATAAATCTTATCTTTTGCCGGTTTATTCTTCTGATGATGACATCAGCGAATTCAAAACAATACCGCTATTTAAGGAAGTGTCGCACAAGAGTGAGAGTGAGGGATTTTTTACATATGCGCTTTTTGATGATGTCGACATTGAAATATATGACAAAATTATAGCAGATTCTCTGGGAGATTTCACTTTTCCCGTACCGCAGGGAATATTCCGGTTTATACGGTATGCATATTTTACAGCGGCGTTTGCCTTGCTTGATCCTTTTGCCCATAAACTAAAGGAAGCAGTTGATTTTTTTGAAATTATTTTCATAAGACTTATGAAGGACAATGAAGTGGATTTTGAATTTGATTCTGATAATTTTTCTGAAAGTCTTATTTCAAAAGACGGCAAAATGTATTTTACTGAATCCTTTATCAGTAAATTTAACGAATATATCGGCAGATATTCTCTGGTTACAGGAGAGGACAATCTGCTTTTAAACAGCTGGAAAAAAATTGAAATTATCCATTAGTATTTTTCTTCTTTGTGTTCTTTCGTGCTCAAGTCGATTTGATAAAATCTATTTCAGTACAGATCCGAAATCATTTGAACGGAATACATCTTCAGAAATGGAATTTGATTTCAGAGAAGAGTTTTCCGGCATTCAAAATGTGAAAAATGATTATAAAGCACTATTTAACGCTATATATTTTAAAGGAGATACTGCCGGTTTTTTTTTCAATATGCCATCCTTGGATGCTGAAAAAACGGAAATTAGAGTCTCATTTATCAATAAAGCCGACGGAAAGGAATATCCCGCAGACAGAATCGAAACCCGTGACGGAATTGTCTGGGGATTTTCAAATTTGGGCGGGTTACTCGAATATTTTTATTATGACAAACTTTTTCAAAGAGTTGAACCGAATAATGGAAAACTGCTTGCGGAATTTATTCTGTCTGTCCAGATAGACTCGGGCGGAAAAATTGAGAAAATGAAGCGGGACGGAAGGCTCGTGGTTTATTACTGATTTTAACTGACGGGGCGGTATCCATATGTTTGGAAAAACCAATGACGGAATGAAGGTCAAGTTCTGGGGAGTACGAGGCTCAATAGCCGTTCCGGGAGCCGAATACTATAAATACGGCGGAAATACCTCATGTGTTGAAGTCAGATGCGGCGATTCAATCATTGTTTTGGATGCCGGCACGGGCATACGCGGTCTCGGCATGAGTTTGCTTAAAGAATTCGGCGACAAGCCTATTAATATCAATATTCTGATAAGCCATACGCATTGGGATCATATTCAGGGATTTCCATTTCTTCCTCATATATACATTCCCGGAAACACGATAAATCTTTACGGCGGTCATACTGTTAACACTCTCGAAAAACTTATAATGGTTCAGATGCACCGCGAATATCATCCCGTTACAATATATGAGCTTGCGGCAGACGTTAATTTTTTTGAACTTACGCAGAATCAGTTCAGAATAGGCGAAACTGATATTCTTTTTACGCATTTGCTGCATCCAGGTCTATCGCTTGGGTTCAGGCTTGTGCATGAAGGGAAGATTCTAGCATATCTTACCGATAATGAAATTCTGCCGAATAAGGACATGGCTCAGTATAATTGGGAAAACATCGGTCATCTGATAAAAAATGCAGATATGGTAATTGCAGACTGTCAGTATTCTGAAGAAGAATATTCAAAAAAAATAGGCTGGGGACATTCTTCAATCAATCAGGTTGTGAAAATCTGTTCGGAATACGGAGTAAAGACTCTTTCGGCTTTTCATCATGATCCAATTCACACTGATAAAGATATCGATAAAATGGTGAAAGAGGCCAGAAAACATGCCGGAAACGGTCTGCGTGTTTACGGAGCGCGCGAAGGCAAGGAAATAATTCTTTGAGAGATTCTGTCTTTTGCGCTATGTTTCCTTATTCTTGTTATAAGTTAATGAATTAATTCTTCGTCTTATACTTTCCAAGAGTTTTAATAATAAGATCACGGTCGTGTATCTCTATTCCTTTGGCGTTCGCGGCGCTCTTGGCTTTAGGGCTGTATTTTGAAGTAGTTATGTAAATTCCGTTTTTACATTTTTCGTCAGCAACGAGACCCGCAAAACGGCTTATCTGGCTTTCTGAAATTTCGCGCGTGGTTCTTATGAAAAATATTAAAATCGGCGGTTCATTGATTCTTTTTGTGTTATACGCTTTGAAATAAATCTGGCTCGAGTTTATTATTGTTTTGCTGATGATGTTGTAATTGAGTCTTGAAACAATTTCCGCAAGAAGAGGCTGAAGATCATCCGTTGTGGCGGAGAAAATGGTTTTCATGCTTTCGTCGTTTACGATTGCCTTGTATTCTTCAAGCTTCATAGGAGTATTCTTGAAGCTCGGGTGTTCGCTTTGTATTTTTTCCCAGTGATGAACAGCTTCCTGAACCTTGTTCTCCATTTCGTAGCATTCTGCAAGAAGATATCTGTAAGACAGGGAATCCTCATCTCTTGTTTTGAGTGATCCGAGCCCTTCTTCAAGGAGAGCTATGGCCTTGTCGAAATTGTCGGTATCGTAATATATTTCGCCGATTTTGTACATGCTCTTGATATAAAGCTTTTTGTCTTTGCGGGCGCTTTCGAACATTCTAACAGCGGTGTCGTAATCCTTTTTGCCCTTGTAAATGAGACCTAAAAAATAATATCCTTCTTCAATTCCGACCTGCTGGGGTCTTTCGGCGGCTTTGAGAAGAAATTCTTCGGAATTTGTGTATTCTCCTAGATTATAGCATGCTATTCCGAGAGGAAGAAAACAGTCAAAGAGGTTCGGTGATTTGGCAACCGCTTTCATCAGAGAGTCTCTCGCATCACGGAAACGCCCCTGCTTGTAAAGAGTAATTCCTACACGGTGATTCGCTTCGATATTTTCGGGATCGAACGAAAGAATCATTTTGTATTCTTCAACCTCTTTCTGCCACTGATGAGTGAGATTGTAGAGTTCGGCAAGTGCGACATGAATATCGAGTTCGCGTATGAATTTGCTGAATTCGGGCAGTTGAAGTATCTGATTAAATTCAGATATCGCAAGAAGATACTGCTTTTGGTTGAAAAGAAGTCTCGCGCGGAGATATTTTGCCGGAGGGTAGTCCTTTTTCCGTTCAAGGATTCTTTTGACGATTTCACTTGCTTCGGATTCATTTCCGATACGGAAAAGTTCTTCAGCCTTCTTGATTTTGCCGGGGAGCTGAACCGTCCTCAAAATGAGAAGAAACCCTGCGAGAAGTATGACTGTTAGAGAAAAAACAATTATCTGAACGATTCCCATCTTATATACCCCGGTAGAATAATGGAAATGTATAAAAAAAATGCAACAAGTTTCTGGTTTATTTCAATTACTTTCTTTTAGAAAAGAAAGTAATCAAATATGTCCGGTCACCGGACTTGTTTTAAAAGGCTGGCGTAATGCCTGGGAGTCCGGCATACCTCATAAGGCTGCGCCTTATTTTTCTCTGTTTGCATGGTGTTATGCAAAACACAAAAGGTGCTCCGCACCTTTAAAATCCGTTTGTCCATTTCTTTTGCGTTGCCCAAAAGAAATGGACGAAAGAAAAGGGCACCGCTGCGCGGGGCTTGGCGCTTCGATTTTCGCACCGCTTTCAGCGGATTGCGAAAGCTCAGCTTATTTGGTGTCGAGCTGTGCGCGACGGTTAAAGGCTTTTTCTATCATTCAATTTTTACTTTGGTGTGCGGTTTTTGCTGTAATTCTTCATCGAACAAGCAGTGAAGCTAGTTTCTACAAGATGTAGAAACATTGCCGGCGAGGCGGACGTAGTCCGCAGCAGGAGAACGCAAGTGTCACTGCATAGTTTGAGGCGTGAAGTCAATTTATAGTTGCATTCGGAGCTGTCAGGAGGACAGCGGAGAAAAAGCAATGTAATAATTGTATCATCAGCAAATTCGCAGGATGCGTAAACTGACAAGAAGAATTCCGGAAAAATCCTCTCTCCCGGAATCCTTCTTTGATAAAGGAGAGAGGTGAAAGAGAAGAACCAATTGCTTCGTCATGTTTTTGTTGGTTTTGCAAAAAAATCACTGACCTCCACCTTTGAGGTGTATGTTTTTATGGCGGGCCTGAATTCAATGTTGAAGTGCAACAGGCAAAAAAGGAAAGACATCATAAGGCATACATCCCAAGAGATTTAGTGACCAAACAAAATTTCGTGGAGAAACCTTATGATGCCATATGAACAATTAAATGAGGCAGAAAGAAA